>JANPPO010000080.1:0-5043 GCA_031428555.1 Bdellovibrionales bacterium
TCGAATCATTTGATCGGCGATCGTGAGGCCGTAAAGAAATCCTGTGCAGGCTGCATTCAGGTCAACCGCCATAATAGTGGTTCGGCAACCTAATTTAGTTTGAAGAAAGCAGGCACTGGCAGGCATGGGTTGGTCAGGAGAGACCGTACAAAAAAGAATACAGTCGATATCAAGAGCCGTCATCTTAGCGTCTGCTAAAGCCATCTGCGATGCGCGAAGTGCAAGGTCAGATGTTGCTTCGCCTTCAGCCACAACATGGCGTCGGTGAATGCCTGTGCGTTCCACAATCCAATCGTGATTGGTTTCGACCATCTTTTCGAGATCGTGGTTCGTCAGGACCTTTTCAGGAAGATAAGATCCGGTACCAGCTATCCGTGTACGATATCGTTCAGTCATTTGAACTTAGATCTCCACTAGGCAATGTTTGGGCTTTAAATGAGGGGCTTCGAATTAGGCTTTGCTAGCAGAGATTTGTTTACCTTTGTAGTAATACGCGCCATCAGCACCTTTGTGGGCTACGTGTGGGCGAACTAGGTCACCAGACTTTTTATCAAGAGCCATAGCAGGTGCTACGATGCTGTCGTGTGATCTTCTCATGCCGCGCTTTGAGCGGGACGTTTTCTTCTTTGGAGTAGGCATTTTAACCTCATGGTTTTAGGATTAATTTTAAGATGGCTAAGTTGCCCTCAAATAACATGAAAATCAACTTGTTATTGCAGTTTTGAAATCTAGAGCATCCCGCAATTAGACTTTTAAATTCTTTAAGACCGCAAAAGGGTTCGGTTTTTCGTCAACCATGGCCTCGTCGTAGCCGAAATTATGGGTCTTTTGGTTCAGGCCGCAAGTATTGCAGTCGCCCTTATCATCCGTATCAGGCATAGGATTGAAGGGAATCGTGATCCCAATAGCCTCGCGAACATAAGCGCCCATGTCGAAGTTCATTGTTTCAGCATATTCCAGGGCCTGGGGGCCAGTATTGCCTTCCGCGTCAGAAAGGTGGTTCACTTTCGCATAATGGCCTTTGCGTTCGCTCGTTTGCTGAGGAATCAGGATTTCGTTGATCATGATGTGAACAGGCATTTTGAAGTCCAAACCACAAAGTGAACAATCTGACGGAAGCTGAGCTTGGATATTTCCAGTCATAATATAATCTTTGGTGTTCATCGGTTTGATGAAAAAGTTCACATGGTACTTTTGGTCCTTAACGATGTCTTCAAGAGCTTTGTTGAGCTCAGAAGTTTCACGGGTCCAAATATAACTTTTACCTTCTTCAGGAATTTCAGAAAGTCGGATAAACGGCGTAATTTTCATAAACAAAACCTCGAAAGAGCAACGGGGCTCTTAAACTAAATAGCGAAACTTCTTTGTCCCTCAAAAGGCGGGAATTCTCAACCTGTATGTGGGAAAGACCCCTAACTTACAAGGAAGGGGTCTTTTGCATTGGTAATTTTACAGGCTGAATGCGAGCTAGTTTAAAACTTAGCGACTAAAGCAGTTGTAAAAGTTTTGTCTGAGTACTCGACTGCTGGAGCGACCGGTACGTTAACATACTTGAGCAAGTAGCCTGTTTTCAAAGACAACACATCATTTAGCATGACGTTTAGCGAGAGCTCGGTGTTAACATAATAAACAGCGTTTTTTTCCAAGCTCTGAATGTACTCAATCCAATATTTTACGCTTAAGTTTTTCTCGAGCTTTTTTGATGCTTCGGTGTAAGCGCGTGTTGAAGGATCGTAAGAGTGAACTCTAGCTAAGCTATACGTGTTCACATAACTGTAACCAAATTCTGCAAACCAGATTAGATCATCGGTTTTCTTTATAAAATATTTTGCGCCCAGATCTGAAATATCACGTTGGATGAAACCGGCGAATCGATCAGACTCTGCTTTGTGAGAAGCAAATAAAGACCACAATTCACTGAGTGATCTTTCGTAGCGAAGGCCTACATTCCAGGATTTTGCGGTTGTGGCGCTGCCGGTTTTAGCTTCAAGATAGCGGCCGTTAACTGAGAGTAAATTTTGATCCCAACGATAAGTCGTCGTCTGTTTCGCGTTGTAACTTTCTGAATCGGTGTTTCCAGAAACAGTCACAATTCCTACTTCTGATTCATGGGCCCAAGGTGCAGTGGTCGTCGGAGATTGGGCAAAAGCCAAAGAAGAATAAAGAGATGTGAAAAGAGAAAAAAACAACAAAGTTGCGATTAAGAGTTTTTTCATATTAGTTCCAAAGATAGCCGATTGAGGCTAAGTAAGTTGTTGAGGTGTTGCGATCACTTCCCACGTCAGTCGTTTTCCAGTGAGTCTGACTTTGAGAAATTTCGCCGTTAAAAAAGAATTCTTCACCTACATGAATGCCGAGTGTGAAGATTGAGTGCTGAAACTTATCTTCGTATCTAAAAGTTTGAGCCACTTGAGTCACTTTCGTGTCGGCGTCGCCTGCTTGATTTCCATAGGTAAAATAAAGGAGGGCTTTTTCGCTGACTTGACGGCCTACGGAAAAGCCATATTCCATGCCATCGATTTTTGTTTCAGCTTCACTTGCGCCGTCGTCTCGCTTGGAGCTTGCGTTATTTACGATACTCCCTGCAAAAACAGTCGCTTTCCAATTTTGTTCTTTGGGTTCTCCGTAAAACATCCAGCGGGCGCCGACTGCCGATGTGTAGTAGATATCGACTTTTTCTAAGACGCCAAGATTGATGTCGACGAATGGGATGACCGGAATGAGAGCTTCAATAAAACCAGAATCCCCAGGATTTGATCGAACGGGGGGATTTGTTGTGATGTCGTCAAAAACTTCAAGTTCCACCGTACTTTGAAATCCTGCATTTAAATGCCCCGCCCATAATTTCCCACCGACGATGGGGCTTTGGCGAAATGATCCAGGCAAAAGAACAGAGTGAGTGCAGCCAACAAGAGTGAAAGATAAAAAAGCGAAGATGAATAGATTTTTCATCCCCAAATCATAAACATAAGTTAATTAAAGTTTAAACTGATCTTTTGCGTTTAGCGGTTTTTTTAAAACTTTGAGATCCACCAAAGTGTTGATGAGGGCGGCCCAGCGCTCTGTCGTCATGGAGCCCAAATCGTTTGTTTCGATCAGTGGCTTTTGAGCATCAGCGCTTTTTTTAAAAGTGGCTAAATCCATCGACTTGTTTATTTTTGCCATATATTCATTGGAAGGATTGGGATCTTTTAAATAATCCAGCCAGCCTTTTTTTATTGCACTGACAACTTTATCAATTTCTTGGCGTTTCTTTTCAAAGTCTGCTTTTCTAACTGCAACCACAGTTGTGTAGGGATTGAAGCCTTCATCAGCAATGAGAAACGTTGAAACTTTCAAACCTTGTTTTTCAGCAAGAAAAGGTTCTGAAGTATAGAAACCCTGCTGAGCATAATTCTTTTCGGTTAAGAGCCCGCTGATGCCTCCAGTATAAGGAACCCATTTCACTTTTGAATTGGGATATTTTTTCTTCAAGTACTGGGCATAAGTCAGTCCCGATTGCGCTGCCACAATTCCAGGCGCGTTCAAAATTTCGCCAATCGAATTAAGCCCACGGTCTTTCTTTGTGATCCAAGCCTGGGGATTTGTTTGGAAGACCGCAAAAAGTGCCACGACCTGGTTTTTAGGATTTTTGTCATTAGAGATCAAAATTTCTTCGGCGCTGACGATTGCAAAATCAGTTTTACCGAAAGTGAGCATTTGGATGGTGGGTGTTCCGGATCCGCCTTCCAGAATTTCAAGTGGAACTTCCTTGTTGAGGAAAGCTTGATAAAAACCGCCGAACTGGGGTTCGGCTTTCCAATTCAATGCGATTTTAGTCTGGGAAAATGCTAAAGCGGGGAGGCTTAAAATCAAGACGGGGAGGCAGAAGTGCGTAAAAATAATTTGTTTCAAGTAAACTCCTCTGAGTTTGATCCAAAAGGTCTGAGCTGATGAATCATTCTGAATACTAGTTTAAGTAAACTCAAGCCCGCAATTCCGATGATCGCCAAAAGAAGGAGGCTTGCGAAAACTCGGTCAACTCTTTGTTGAGTTCGAGCTGCATCAATGATGGCGCCAAGTCCGCCGCCTGCCACGAACTCGCCAGCAACAGTTCCGATAATTGAAAGTCCTACTGCCACCTTGAGTCCTGAATAAAGTGATAAAAATGCAGAGGGGAGACGAAGTTTTATGAGTGTTTGCCACTTCGTCGCCTCATAGAGTTTGAATAGCTCAAGTTTTTCTTTTTCAACATTTTCTAAGCCCAGTAAAAAACTTGCTAAAACGGGAAAGAACGAGACGATTGCCGAAGCTGCAATCACGGTCGGAATTCCAAAGCCAAAATAAATCACCAGAAGTGGCGCTATGGCGATGATGGGGACGGTCTGGAAAAAAACTGCAAGAGGCAAAAATGCGTTCTTTAAATTGGCGGAAAGACTAAAGACGAAAGCGAGTAAAATACCCAAGAACAAACTGATACTAATACCTAGCACAGACGCCATTGTTGATTCAAAAAGAGCTGTGCGCCATTCAGCAGGCGATTCTTTGAGTGCCGCTAGTGCTAGGTGTGGGGGTGGAAATAAACTAACCGGAATCAAGTCGAAGTAAGAGACAATTTCCCAAATCATAACAAGGCTCAAAACTAAAATCAGAAGCGGAAGCTTTTTCATGTAAAACTCCCGCGGACTAAATTTCTTAAATCATCGAGCTGATTTTTCAGATCTCGACTTCGGTCGATTAAAAAGGGTTTCGGTTCGATCTCGCCCAGAGCTTTGAAATAATAAATTTGATCTGCGATACTTAAAGCTTCACTTAAATTATGCGTGACAAAGAAACAGGTTTTTTGGGTTCCAGAAATTTGTTTTTTAAGCTCGTTTTGCAAAGCTTCTCTTGTTACTTCATCAAGGGCAGCAAAAGGTTCATCGCAAAATAAGATATCGGGATTTAAAACCAGCGCGCGGGCAAGACTTGCTCTCATTTTCATGCCGCCGGAAAGTTCTGTTGGGTAAAGTTCGGCAGCTTTTTCCAGACCTACTGATTTTAAAGAGGAAGAAACTAAATCGT
>JANPPO010000081.1:0-8491 GCA_031428555.1 Bdellovibrionales bacterium
CCAATTTGATGATTGAACACGGGCTACTGAAGTTAACACTTCGAAAAGCTCCTGAAAAAACTTAATTTATTTCTTAAAAACTAATTTAGCTAGCTCTTCGACATAAGTTAAAAGACTGTCGCTATTTTCAATGAAACTAATTAGGTCGAAGTCGAAAAGTTCCGAAATATTTTTGTCAATTCCCGATAATCTTAAATGAAGTCCTGTCGTAGTGGTGCGGAATCGCAAATCTAATGTGAATGGGATTTTTGACAGTGCTTTTAGATTTTTAATTTCTTTTGCGGCTAATGCTTTTTTATTTTTACCTAACGCTATTTTAAGAATTCGATCAAATGCCTTGTCACTTAAATTATTTTTAAGAAAATTCGAATTCAGGTATATTAATAGAAAAAACTTAAAGGCTTCAACTACACCTAGGTCCTCAATTGCAGCTTTTAGAAAAGTCCGGCTCTCAAAAAGAAAAGTGTAAGAGTTAATTTCGAAGAAAAGTTTATGGGCCTGATCATGACAATCTACGACAGCTAGAAGCTCGCAAGTGTTGGCAAAAGATTCCTCTAGTAGCAATTGAAAGCAATGTTGTCTTTGGCCATCAAGACTTGAATGATCAATTTCCCTTTGACCTGATTTTTCATCTAGAGATCGCGCGACAGCATGACAGGATTCATGAAAGACATAATTTCTTTTATAGCCATCAGAGATATCATCCCAATTGATTTTGTCTTTCAGATTCTCTACTATTTTTTCAAGTACTTGCACGTTGTTCGTATACGGTATTGATTTACTTTTTAGAATATTTTCGAGTTGGCTCAGTGGGAGTGCTTGGAAATCTTCGCTTGGGCTAGAATGATACTTAAACTTGCTTTCAACTGCTATATTGCGAATATTTTTAAAAATCTGATTGTGCTTCAGCAAGTAACTATCCCCAAGATTATTTTCTAAACCTTGGGGGTCTTTAAATTGGCAATGTGATTCAAGTAGGCGTGCTATTTTCAAAACTTGTTAGCTCCCTTTTCCTTCTATACTTACTAGGATGTAGGTTGATTTTGAAGCGGCAAATATCTCAATTTCACTAAGTCCGGAAAGTTGTAGTGTGTCTCCTGATTGTAAGAACAAACCATGTACATTCAATAACCCATCTATGCAAAATATGAAATAGGAATCAATATTCTTGAGCTTGTAAGAAGTTTTCTTATTTGCATCTGCTTGTTCGACTTCCATTTTAGCGGCGTACAACTCAGAGCGATAGATAAGGCCAAGATCAATAACTTCAGTCTTAATAAGTTCACAGCTTGTCGTTCCGCTACCGGAAAAATAGTACGGAATAAGCGGGCTTACTTTAATTCCATTAACTATCAGGCCATCACCCTTCCAAATAGTTAATATTCTATCGAAGCTTAAAAATTCCGAGAAAGTATTAGCTGAAGATACTTCAGCACAGCTAAGCCGCCAGTGGAAATCATCGGCTGGAAATTTAGCAGTAGCAGGATGAATGGCAATTTCACTTGAAATGCCTAATCCATTCTTCCAGGGTAACTTTATCATTTCTGAATACTTAGTCAGCTTGACCACTCTTCTTCTCTTCTTCTCCGGATAAGGTGCTTTACCATTGTAGCACAGTTGAATTTTAAAAGAAGCTCAACAGATCATGAATTGTACTCGACAATAACCAATTTAGAGCCTCATACTTTAGATATAAATCGAGGTAAAAAGCCTCAAAGGAGATTTATGAAATTAAAACTTTTTGCAACCTATGCACAACCACAACGTATGGACATTGTACTTTTACTTCTTAGACTTGTTGTTGGAATTGCATTTATGTTTCATGGCTATGGCAAGATCCTAAATCCAATGGCTTGGATGGGACCTGATTCAGCTATGCCAGGTTTTTTACAATTCCTAGGAGCTTTTTCTGAATTCGGTGGAGGTTTAGCTCTTGTAATAGGACTTCTTACACCACTCGCTTCTTTAGGCATCGCGATTACGATGGTTGTAGCTGCGGGTTTACACGCAGTCGTTTTAGGCGATCCATTCGTTAATACGAAGGGTGGCGGCTCTTATGAGCTATCGACTTTGTTTTTGGTTATCTCGATACTCTTTATCGTCGCAGGCCCTGGCCGATATTCTTTAGACCGATTAATTTTCGGCACTAAAACTTAAATCAAAAAGCAATGATCACCTAGCCGGCTTTAGCTAGCCGGTTTCGACCCCAAAGTAGTATAACAAGCGCTGTAGAAGAGCTTCCTGCCATAATAGCAACAATTGGCAGTAATGATTTAATACCAAATATACCGATCATAGAAGAAGCTAATGCTCCTATTCCCATCTGAAAAAACCCAAGTAAGGCAGCGGCACTTCCCGTATTTTTTGAAAAGGGCGCGAGTGCTAGCGCTCCAGCATTCGGATTTGTTAATCCAAAACAGCATAAAAATAGGAAAAACATTAGAACTGTTCCTGAAAGTCCAAACCAATTCAAATTTGTTCCGATTAGAAAAATAACTGCTATCAAAACCTGCGCGCACATAGCTGATAAAACTAACTGCTGATTCGTAAATTGACGAAGCAACAATACATTAAACTGGCTTGCTCCAATTAATCCTGCTGCGACGATCGCAAAAATCCACCCGTATACTTGGCCACTGACTCCAAAGTTATCTAAGAAGATAATCGGAGATCCCGCCAAATAAACAAACAACCCAGAGAACGCAATCGCTCCTGACAAGGCATAAGTGTAAAACTGCGCTTCCTTTAAAACCGAAACGAAATTTCTAAAGATAGGGCCAGGCTTTAGAATAACGGTTGGATCAGGCTTATGACTTTCCTGTAAGAAAAACTTTACAGCCGTTAAAAGGAGTAAGCCCATCACAGCTAAAACCATGAATATCGAATGCCAGCCGAATGCTGCTGCCAAGTACCCTCCAATAGTAGGAGCAAGTAACGGCGAAGCACCTAAAATAAGAATAAGAAGAGAATAAACTTTTGCACTTTCTTTAACCGTAAAGTGATCGCGCACCATTGTCATAGAAGCAACGCCAGCAGCACAGCCCCCGATAGCTTGAATAAATCTCCAGGCAATCAACGAAGTTGTTGTTTCAGAAAAAAGACAGAACAGCGCTGCAATAATAAAAATGAGAAGTCCCACATAGAGAGGACGCTTTCGTCCAAAACGATCAAGTAGCGGACCATAAATAAGTTGGCCACCTGAGAGCCCAATAAAATAACTTGAAAGCGATAAAGAAATTTGCGCAATCGTCGCATTCAGATCAGTCGCAATCGATTGAAATGCTGGCAAGTACATATCAATTGCAAACGGACTGAGCGCCGTCATTGAACCCAGGATTAGAATCAGAACTTTTTTATTTTTTTGATCGTTTTGCATGAATTTTTCAAATCTATTTGAGTGTCGAATAGCAGGCAAGTTTTGAATAAAAAAAGGCTGCGGATTCAGAAATAATTTTTACCGAATACGCAGCCTATGAAATCGAAACTATTATTTTAAGTAATGCTTAAGCTTGAGTTTTAACTTTAGGCTTATTTTTAGCAGCTTTTTCTTCAGGAGATAAACCCCAAGGTGAGCTCTTAGGTCCGCCGCCGCCTTTACCGCCAGGTCCGCCACGCTTACCGCCGCCTTTGCGGTCGTTTGATTCAGCTGGCTTCGCAGTCGCAGTTACTAAAAATTCAGGAACATAATGATGTTCTTCAACTTTAACAGCTTTAAGTGGAGTCTTTTCGCCTTCGTTTAATGTCACAACAAGTACGCGACGTAAATTTTGAGGATTTTGAGCTGCAACATCAACTGCTGCTACAAAGTGCTTTAATTTATCGCCTTCTAATTTAAAAGATTCGCCTAAGCTTTGCTGGATTTCTTCAGGGGTTTTACCTTCAGCGGCTAATGCCGTTTTAGTCGTCACAGCTTTAGTCAGTGTGTAGCTTGGGAATTCTGTTACTGCTTTCATGGGATTTGTCCTTTCGAAAATGGAAGGCTGATATTGGTGATAAAGACAGCAAAGGTCAAGGCGTTAAGAACCAATAGGGGCTAAATGCTTGAATTAAGACAAAAAAACCTCAAATAAATCCAAATTTTACCCGCCCGAGGATAGAGTCGCCACATATTCCTAACCTACTACCAGGAGATCAGATGAAAGATAGTTTTGGTTCCCTATCAGTTTTAAAAGTCGATGATCGTCAATATCAAATTTTTCGCTTAAACGCTTTAGCAAAACAAGGTTGGGATGTTTCAAGACTTCCCTATAGTCTTCGTATATTACTCGAGAATCTCCTGCGCAAAGAAGACGGCGTTACGGTTACTGCTGACGACATTAAAACCTTAGCTACTTGGGATCCGAAAAACCCTCCTCTGCGTGAAATTGCATTCTCTCCTGCGCGAACTGTTTTACAGGATTTCACTGGCGTACCCGCGATCGTTGATTTAGCAGCTATGCGTGACGCCATGGCTGAACTTGGTGGTGATCCAACTAAAATTAATCCACTTCAGCCAGTTGAGCTTGTTATCGATCACTCTATTCAGGTGGATGATTATGGAAATCCAAAAGCACTCGAAAGAAATCTAGAATTCGACTATCAACGAAACTCTGAACGTTATGCCTTTCTTCGTTGGGGGCAAAAAGCTTTTGATAATTTTAAAGTTGTTCCGCCGAATGGTGGAATCGTTCACCAGATCAATCTTGAATATTTATCCAGAGTCGTATTTTCAACTGATGAAAATAAAGATCAGGCAAACGGAAATCTTCCATTTGCCTATCCTGATACTTGCGTTGGGACTGATTCACATACTCCAATGGTAAATGGACTGGGAATTCTTGCTTGGGGTGTCGGTGGAATTGAAGCCGAAGCAGCAATGTTAGGTCAGCCGATCTCGATGCTGATTCCTGAGGTGATTGGATTTAAATTAGAAGGTTCTTTACCCGAAGGCGCAACTGCAACTGATCTTGTTCTAACGATTACAGAAATGCTTCGGAAAAAGAATGTTGTTGGAAAGTTTGTTGAGTTTTACGGACCTGGAATTTCATCGCTATCTTTAGCGGACCGGGCGACGATTGGAAATATGTCCCCTGAATATGGTGCGACTTGTGCGATATTTCCGCCTGATGAATTAACATTACAATATCTACGTTTCACAAGTCGATCAGAAGAAAGAATTGCACTAGTTGAAGCTTATATGAAGGAACAGGGTCTATTTCATTCTGATGATATTGTTGAGCCTTTTTTTACTGATACGATTTCTCTTAATTTAGGAACTGTCGAACCAAGCGTTGCTGGTCCAACGAGGCCGCAAGACCGAATTGCATTACGAGATATCAAACAAGGTTTTTTAAAAGCACTACCAAGTCTACAACCCGCAGCTAAAAAATCAGATACTGGAGATAAAAAAGTTTCGATTGATTCCAAGATGCATATTGATGATGGAAAAGTTGTCATTGCTGCTATCACTTCTTGTACCAACACGTCGAATCCCGCTGTCATGATGGCGGCTGGCCTACTTGCAAAAAAAGCTGTTGAACGAGGTCTTGTTACTAAGCCATGGGTGAAAACTTCGCTGGCACCAGGTTCAAAAGTTGTGACACGATATTACGAAAGATCTGGATTGAATCAATATCTTGATCAGCTGGGATTTAATTTAACTGGTTATGGCTGCACAACTTGCATTGGAAATTCAGGACCTCTTCCGAACGAGATTGCTCAGCAAATTCATGATCGTGGCCTCGTCGCCGCATCGGTTTTATCAGGAAACAGAAACTTTGAAGGCAGAATTAATCCTGATGTCAGAGCTAATTTCTTAATGTCCCCGCCTCTTGTCATTGCATTTGCTTTGAAAGGGCAAATTGATTGGGATCCAATAAACGAACCGATTGGCCGTGGTCACAATGGCCAAGACATTTACTTGAAAGACATCTGGCCAACTCAAAAAGAAATTAATGAAACTGTTAGCTCTTCGATTCAATCTGAAATGTATCAGCAGACTTATTCTCAAATTTTTGAGGGCGATAAACGTTGGAACTCAATGGAGACACCAATTGGGAATCGATATACATGGAATGATAAATCAACATATGTCCGAAAACCTGCTTACTTTGAAGGAATGAAAAAAGATGCCGCAACGACAGCTGAAGATATTTTAAATGTTCGTGCCCTCGCCGTACTGGCGGATTCTGTGACGACGGATCATATTTCGCCGGCAGGAAGTATTAAGAAAGATTCTCCTGCAGGGCATTTCTTAATGGATCAAGGCGTGAACCCAAAGGATTTTAATTCCTACGGTTCAAGACGGGGAAATCATGAAGTTATGGTTCGTGGGACATTTGCTAATACACGACTTCGAAATCAATTAGCCCCAGGAACTGAAGGTGGCTATACAACTTATTTTGGAGACAACACGGTTACGACGATTTTTGAAGCATCAGATCGTTACAAGCAAGATGGTGTTTCACTTTGTATACTTGCAGGAAAAGAATATGGTTCGGGATCCTCTCGTGATTGGGCAGCAAAAGGGCCTTATTTACAGGGAATCAAATTTGTTATTGCTGAAAGTTATGAAAGAATTCACCGCTCAAATTTAGTGGGAATGGGAATTCTTCCTTTGCAGTTTTCAAAAGACGAAAATACCAAGTCCCTTGGCCTTACTGGTGAAGAAAATTTTGATGTTATCGGCTTAAAAGAAGTAATCGATTCAAAGTTTGCAAATAGTAGAGAAGTTCAAGTTCATGCAATAACTAAGAACGGCGAAGTAAAGGAGTTTAGAGCTCTCATTAGAATCGATACACCTCAAGAGTTGATGTATTATTTGAATGGCGGAATTCTACATTTCGTTTTGCGACAACTTCTATCCAATGGAGCACAGAAAACATCAGTCGTGGGCGCTTCACAGTTACCACCGGGGGCCACAAGACCTGATAGTGTTGTTCAAGAAGGTTCTGAAGAATCGTTTCCAGCAAGTGATCCTCCAGCTTACTAAAATCAATTAAATGGGGTCTTAATAAACGAGATCCCGTTTGTCTTTTTTTCTTTACATTTTGCTATGCTCGGTAACAAGGCTATTGCCAGAATTAATCGTCTTTAATGAAAGTCTTTGGCCAAGATTTTACCTCGAGGTAAAGTCTGCCGAGATGTCAGAACTTTTAACTCCTTCACAGAACTTATTTTCCCCTCACTCTGATCAGCTTAATCCGGAGGGGCACTTAGTTTTTAAAAATATCAAAGACCTTATCTCTAAGAAAAATTATCCTTGCGTGGCGGCGGTTAAGGCTCTTCACCAAAAAGAGTACTACGTTGGAATTTACAAAAATTTTGGGTCGGCCGAAAGCTGGCGAGAAATTCGTCAAGACCTCAGATTCTTTATTCAAGAACAGCAAAAAACAAAATCAACTTATCTGACTTTTTGGGCCGTCTTTGAAGGTGAAACTCAATTTACTGAAGATGAATACGAAACGCTTATGTGGAAAGAGTTATCGCACCTTTCAAGTTTTGAAGATAAAAATCATGATTGGCCGACTGAAGAGATATCAAATCCAGAAAATCCCGGCTTTTGCTTAAGTATTGACAAGAAGCCATTTTTTGTTGTGGGCGTTCATCCAAATAGTTCTCGTGATGCGAGAAAGTTTTTCAAGCCGGCTTTAATATTTAACGTTTTTGAGCAATTTCAAAATCTTCAAAAAGCCGGGCAGTATGAATCCATGAAAGCTATTATTCGAAAGCGTGATGTTCTATTTCAAGGCTCTGTTAATCCAATGGTGGAAAAGTATGGGGATGACTGGGAGTCAATTCAGTTTTCAGGCAAAGAAAATCCCAAATCATGGAAATGCCCCTTTCATTTTCTATTCCAAAATGAGAAAAGATAGAAATGCCAACTTCTCAAGTTTTACAAAGTGATCTGATTCCAGCTCAAAAAGGTTCAGCGTTTAAAATGCTCAAAGGGCAACTGTTAAAGGTGATTGACCTCGAAGGGGAACAAGTCAGTGATTTGTTTTGTTTCTCGGCTCGAGATAATAGTGATGCTCTATCTTCAGGCCGATCGATCGACTATAACGATACAATATATCTTTCAAAAAATCATAAGCTTTACTCAAATTCTGGCGAAGTCATGATGACAATTCTTGATGATACCTGTGGTCGACATGATTTTTTAGTAACTCCATGTAGTTTGCAAATGTTCAAAATGATATCGGGCAAAGATGATTATCACCCAAGTTGCCAGGAGAATTTGTCTCGCTCACTTAAAGAGTATGGAATTCAGGAAGCGCTTATTACCACAAGTTTTAACATCTTCATGAATGTACCTGTTTCAAATGACGGGAGAATCCAAGTAAAGACGCCGCTCTCAAAAGCCGGAGACTATATCACTCTTCGCGCAGAAATGGATTTGATTGTGGGTTTAACTGCTTGTTCTGATGAAGGAACGAATAATGGCAAGTGTAAGCCGATTCAATATGAAATTCATTCTGGTATCTAAAAGGCACACACTTTAACTTTCGTTTCC
>JANPPO010000082.1:0-3195 GCA_031428555.1 Bdellovibrionales bacterium
GCCTGGTCTTCGGCTTTTGAGATCATGATTTCAGATTTTAATTGAGTGAGCTCATTTTTTTCTTCGCTTTTGCTATCGAGCTTGAGTTCAGGAATAAGGCCACGCTTATCTTCTTTAGGCTTTGCTTCAGCCGAAAAAGAAAAGGTAAGTGCGAGTACTGCCGTAAGGGCTGTCATAAATAGCTTTGTAACCAATTTTGTTGTCATACTTGTGGTGCGGTTCATGGTTCAACTCGTTAGTTCCCAACCACTGTGATCAATTTGACGTGAGGAAAACCAGCCATGCTGGCTGTGTACATCACTTTTCTCAGTGTTTGATATGGTAGGTTTTGGTCTGCTTGTAGTAAAAGCTGTCCGTTATCTTGTTCATCGCCTTTTTTTGCTTTAGGATCTTTGGCGCGTTCTTGCAATTCTTTAAACAATGGTAAAATAAAATTTGAATCTTGTGGATCAATATCAGCAGATGCAATCTGACGACTTTGTACACGGGCTACAACTTTGTCTAAGACTCTGATTTCATCCTGGCTTATTGAAATTTGCAAAACATCAACTGGATTCTTATAAGAGTTCGATACTGGTAATTGCATTCCATCAATCGGATTGATTTCAACAGTTGTGGTTGAAAAGTTCTGAAGTAAGAATACTAGAATCAGCATAAACATATCTGTCATAGACGCGATATTGAGTGCGAAAGTTGAATTCTGTTTTACATCCATGGTAAAGCGACGGCGGCGTCCCATATTAGCCTTCCATCATGTTTACGAAAATAATTTCGGGAAACATGTAATCTGTTGTAGTGTCTTGTCCTGTTTTTTCATCTTTGATCGGGAAGCGGATATTAAAATCACGGCTTCTACGAGCTTCATCCATTACTTTAACAACTTCGCTATAAGCGACATCGCCAGCAGGGGATAGATCAATTTTGAAAACATCAGGATGTTGTTTTTTGATTTCTCTGAAAGCAACTTGTAATTTTAAAAGGTCAATTGCGCCTTTTTCAGGCTCAACGGTAACAGATGAACGAGCACCATCGTTTTCGATTGTGATCACAACTTTTCTTTCTGGAGTCACTTCAACTAGTACATTCTTCTTCTTTTCTTTTTCTTGTTTTTCAATCGCTTGAGTTACAACTTGTGGTAGATCAGTTTCGATTACCATTAATTGCATGAACGCACTTGAAAGTAGAAGAACAGGAACAAGCTTCATGATCACCGCTAACAGCGATGCCAGATCGATTTCAAATTCCGAATTGTGATTAATCTTAACTTTTTTCATCTGCCCACCCCTTAAAGATAACGCTCAAACCTTAAACCGCAAACCTCGAAAGCTTCTTGTTTAAGAAGCTTTGTGGCCCGCTGGTGGTGGAGTCGATCCGCTTGGAGTTGGACGCTGAGTTGGAGCATCAGGGAAAATGTTTGCGCGATTCAACGTTGGAACGTGTGAACCAGTCAAAAGCTCTGTTAGCTTTCCAGTCTTTTCCTGAAGTTGTTCTAACAACTCATTTTGTCTTGAAAATAGGAACGAGTAGAGAACCATAACTGGAATCGCCACTGCTAATCCTAAAGCTGTTGTATAAAGTGATACCGAAATACCATTTGCTAATAACTGCTGCTTCGTTGCAGGGTCAGCTTGCGCCACGGCTTGGAACGATAAGATAAGACCATAGATTGTACCTAATAGACCTAACTGAGTTGCAACGTTGGCTAACATCGAAAGATAGTGCAGGCGTTTCGTGTACATTGGAACAGCTTCGCTCATCGCGATGTCGTGTGATTGGAAAATTGTTTCGTCATCACGATCAGCTTTTTCTAAAATAGTTTTAAAAGCTTTAGCCATTGGTTTTTTGTCTAATTGATTACAAAGGACGATTGCTTCATCGATTTTTTTAGAAAGCACAAGATTCTGAATCTTGTTCATGAATCCTTCTGCATCCATACCGAATGTCATATAAAGTGCACGAGCTCGTTCTGCAATTAATGCAATACCAACGATACCAGTTGCTACGATGATAAAACCGATTGGACCTGCGTGTCCTAAAAATCCAAATGTGTCGCCCATTGTTTCCTCCAAGAATTGATTAGTCTTTCAAACCAATCAGTAATTAATAATTCTTTCTTCAAATCGATAATCAAAAATTCATCAAAGTACTTTAGAAAAGTACTTTGATTTGTTTAAGACCATCTGCTTGCACCTGGAGGAAACGTACGGCGTATTGCAAAGCTGATTTGGTATTAAGTCTTTGTTTTGTAAAGTTTTTTCGGACGACTTGCGCCAGAACTTTAAATCCATCTGGAAAAGTTTCACTTGCGCAAAAGTGTACAACTATTTGATCATCTGGAAGCAGCAAGGGAGTGTTGATCAAGATCAACGCTCCATTTTGAGAAATGCTCTTACAGTCTCCATCAAAAAATGTTGTCCCATTATGCCCCAAGATTGGACTTTTAACATCTCGGCGATTTGCTTCGCGCTTTGATGCTTCATCACGTAGGGATTGGTTTTCTCGAATTAGCAGAGCTAAGCGATCTTTAGAAAAGTCAGCACATTCACCCAGCATTTGCCACTCTGATAAATGCGGAGCCCAGACATAGTTGTAATCCTGGATCTCATTACACTGAACCATTTTGATCATCACTTCATAATCGTAGGGACCGTATTGAGTATCCCCACGAAGTATGTGCCAATTTTTTAATTCTAAGTTTAACTGCCCAATATTTGTCATGCCCACCCTCGTAATTGAATCGTCTTACAATAAAGTCTTAGGATCATAAGTGATCGTAATCTTGTCATCCGCTGCAGGCACTGCTTGTGGCGAGAAACGGATTGAGTTAACAGTTGCATCGTACTGCCAAGTTGTTGCGCTTTCTGCTAGTACAGCGCCGTTTACTTTTACAACGATACTTCCTGCTTTAGGTTCTCGGTCTAATTTGAACACAGCTGAAGCCACTAGGATTTTATCTTTGATACTTTGTAGAACTGTGTTGAAAGGGTCACAGAGACTGGCTTTCACGCCACCTGTGATATCAGCAATTTGACCGTAACGTTGTGCAATCTTCTGAGTTGAGTTTCCTAGTTGAGTTAAACAAGCTTGGTCCTTGATGTAGATCGCATTTACTTGGTACGCATCTTTCCGGTTAGTCGAGTTACTTGCAGTTAATGTATCAAGATAAGAAACATAAGAGCTAACTGGAATTAACTT
>JANPPO010000083.1:0-3460 GCA_031428555.1 Bdellovibrionales bacterium
TTTCACAAGCGAAATAGATCAAAGGATTGCGTCTCCTCAATATTTAAATAATTCTCAGATTCTTTATTCATTTTTAAAAAATGGAAAAGAATCTTTATTCGTGTGGGATTTATCCACGAACAAATCCACACTTTATAACGAACAAGGCAATCGACTTCGAAGACCTCTAGTCGTTGGCAATGATGTTTGGGTGATGTCGGATTTGAATCGCGTTTTTAACTTGTACAAAATTAGCGGTAATAAACTTTCAACTCCTAAGACCCATGTGAAGACGACTGTTCTTGATTATGCGGTTCACCCGAAGACCGGATCAGTATTTGCGGTCACAATGTCTGCAGAAGGCCCCTTGCTTACTTATTTCGCTGCTGAAACTTTAAATAAAAATATAAAAGCTTTACCTGTAATTGAACCGATGATTGGAAAAGCAACAAAGCTTCCAGCGGCAGTTGATGTTGAAACTACAACGACTGCGATTGATCGACCTTATAAACTTTGGCCTCACTATTGGATTCCCTTTATTTCTGGATCATCTGCAAGTAACGGCGTTTTACTTTCAGTTGCGACTTCTGGAAATGATCCCACACTTCAACACGCTTATAATTTAGGTTTTGTCTACGACACGGGTATTGAAGAAACCTCTTATAATGCAGGCTATATGAACCGCGCATATAAGTGGCCATGGTCGCTACAATCCGCTCGGGCGGCTCGAAATTTTGCAGGTTCGGATTCGATTTATTACAACCAAACTCATGCATTTTCTTTTGTTCCAGACACATCTAAATTTTCCGATTATTGGGGAACTTCACTTTCATACGTTTATTCAAAATACGAAGACGAAGTTGCAACCTTTGAGCGAAATGGTCCGCAAGCTACTTTTTCATTTTCGAATGCGAAACAAACTTTGTGGATGATTTCACCAGAAGAAGGCGGCAGCGCTTCTGTTACTTATGCTCATTACAATAAATCTTCTCGATTAAAAGAGTACAATCAGTACTACCTGAACGGCGCTTATTATTTCAGTCATTGGCTACCAGAAAGACATGTGATTTCCCTTGAAGGGCGCGCTTTAGCGACTGACCAAAGAATTCCAAGCATCTTGGGTGACTCTTCTACAATTTACTCAAATGCCTTAACTTCGAGCTTTTTAATCCGAGGATATTTAGATAGTCAGTTCGTCGGACGAAATATCTACAATGCGAATATCGAATACCGCTTTCCAATGGCTTCTTACACCAAGGGTTCTGGATTATTTCCGCTTTACCTAAAAAGAATTCACGGAGCTTTCGTTGCCGACGCAATTGCGCTTGATGGTTTTGCTTACAAACAACCTATCGAAGCCAATGTGCGGGTAAAAAGTGATCAGGTTTTTAGCAGCGCCGGAGCCGAGATCAAAGCCGATACCACACTGGGTTATGTGATCCCGATCGAATTTGTTTTGGGCCTTCACACCCCTTTTCAGCCTGCCTACAACGAAGATCTCTCTATGTATGTGCAAATCAAATCTGGAATCGGCTTTTAGCTTGACTTAAAGTCGTGCCCTTTCAAGACTTAAAGGATGGAAAAGATCCTTTGGATTCAAGAACTTGTACATGCAGAATCATTAATTGAAAACGAAGGTGTGATCGAAGCACCTGAAGACTTATCGCCTGAACAACAGCTTGTTCAGGAAAGTGTTCAATTTTTAATTCAGCTCAAAAATGAATTCCAGGATGCGATGACTGCTTTTAATGAACTTAAAGGTGATGTTCCCGGATTAGTAAAACTTTACGGGATTGCAAAAACTCACTCGGACTTTATGCTTTTTCGCCATGGCTACAAATTAGTTGTTAGCTTAAAAGCTCCTGGAATAATTTCTATCCGAGTTAATTTTATTCCAGCTTCCTACGTACCATCATCAACCACGATGAGTCCCCAAAGTTTCAAAGAAAAATTAATTAGTGATGAATGTTTGATCGAAGCCCGCCACGGCGCTTTTGGCGAACTCCACTGGGTTCACGAAAATATCCCTATAAAAATTGATTACGTCGTGAAGTATTTCTTCACTCTCTTTACGAAAGAAAGCACTCGCTAAGTTTTATCCGAGATCGATTTTACGAAATTCAAATGGACGAATTTTAGGCACGGGCGCTGCCGGCTGAGGAGTCGCCGCCTGCTGTTGTTGCGGTTGAGCGACTGGCTGTTGAGTAGTCGCTTGCGACTGAGCCATTTGCTGATTCGAACCAAACTTAATTGCTTTTAAAAATTCGGCGCCAACAGTACTTGCTTGCGGAGCCGCCGCTTTTTCTGGCTGAACCCAAAGTGGCAGTGTATTTTGATTAAAAGTTAACTGGTCTTTGTTCATCGCTACGATCAACTCTGCTTCTCCACGAGTAATATCGATTTCTCTGATGACATCATCAATTGATTTTCCATCATTTGCCATCTGCGCTGCTTTTACATATTTGTTCATTGATTGAACTTCAGTCGAAGACTGATTGCCCATCATTGATGATGAAGACTCGACTTGTTCATAGATATTTTTTGCGATCTCTTCCATTTTTTGAATCTGTTGATCTGATTCAACAAGGAGGCCTTGGATTTCGCGGTATTTTGCTTCTAATAATTGAGTCAGAGATCTGACCTGTTCGTCTGTCTGGTCTGATAGATCTTCTAGAACAGAAATTTTATTCTGAAGGATTTGTAAACCTTTGCTGAACTTCTGATCGTCTTTGTCAGTCTGCTTTCGATTAATTAATAGGAAAATCATGCCCGCAAAAAACAGCAAGTTCACCATCAACTGAACCACAATCCACATATTCATAAATGACCCTCTACCTACAGTGTATGAAGGTGTTCAAGGGTTTCACAAGGCTGGTCGTCAAATTGAAAAAAGTCGCTGGCCTAAGGACCAAGACTGACTACCTAGATCCCGAAGAAATTTATAGCCGCCCCATCATTATGCTACTGTTTAAGTTGGATGCGGACGTCGAGTCGCAGACTGCAATTTGAGGAGTTATCTAATGGCATGGTATGTTTTTCCATTTTTAGTGAGTTTGGTTTTAACGATCACTAGTTGCAATAAAGTAAAGTTTGCGGGCAATAAAACTGCACCAACACCAGCAACACCCACACCAAGTGGACCGCCGACTCCGCAAGGCACACGTGATGTGATTAATAATATCATCGCTTCAACTCCGAACAACAAACTCGATATCATGTTGATCGTTGATGACTCAAATTCCATGCTTCCTGAAAATCAAAAATTAGCAGCTAAAATGGCTGATTTCGTGGCGACTCTTCAGAACTCTTCGATCGACTGGCAAATGTGTGCAACGGTCACTCGCGCACTGACTGTGAATAATAATCCTGCATGGGGCGCTTCTATTGCGTGGAGTAGCTACACTCCCGCAGCTGGTGTTCCAGCTTGGGTTTTAAAATCAACAAGTAATCTTTCAACTGTTTTCACAAATACGATCAACAA
>JANPPO010000084.1:0-6260 GCA_031428555.1 Bdellovibrionales bacterium
CGGTGCGACTCCCATTCTTTTTGGATTTAGCGGTTTAAAAAAATGGTGATACCCGAGGGTGACCTTTTTATCAAACCGCCTGTCGCACTGGGAGTTGGCCTACGGCCTGCGGTTCTGCATAGAGTTATAAATCATTCGAGAACTTCATATTGCCAAAGTCGTAATGTTTTTGATTTTCGAGCAAGTGTTGCTCTCTTCCCGCTATTCGCCGATTTCAGCAAAAGTGGTGCGCTGGGCCGCATGCTATTCGCCGATTTCAACCCAGGTGATTCCGTCGCCGCCTTGTTCTGCTGCGCCGGCTTTCCATTTTTTCACGTAAACTGACCTTGATAAATAAGTTCTGACAGATTTTTTCAAAGCTTCAGTACCGTGGCCGTGGATGATTTTCATGCGATCTTCTTTTTGAGTGAAGGCGCTATCGAGGGCAATTTCGAGATCTTCTAATGCGGCTTCAACAGTTTTGCCGCGAAGATCGAGAGTTTTATCAGCATCAACAAGAGAAGCAGTGAAGCCAGTGTTCTGACGGACGATTTTAGCTGTTGGATTTTGGGACTGACCTGCGGGCTTTAATTCAAACCAAGGCAATTGAAGTCTGATTGAATTTGATAGAATCAAAACTTCGCCTTTTGAATTTGGCTGACTTTGGATGATGCCGTCTTGGTTTAATGACGGAACGTGAACTTTTGTGCCAGGTGGAAACTTTGTCGCAAAATCATCTGCGGAAGTAATTTTACTTTCCATCGCAAAAGGTGTCGCTTTCACAATATCCGGTAAGGTATTTTTGATTTCGCTTAAATCGCGGTACTTTTTGAAAGTATCCTGAACGCGGGCGGTGCTGATCGCTTCTTCAACTTTTTTCTCGGCACGTTTTACTTCTTTGTCGAGCATTCGATCTTTTTCAGAATCAAATTTTTTCAACTTAGTTTCATACTCAACGCGCAAAACTTGAGCCTGATGAGCTTCGTTTTTCCAAGTTTTTTGAAGATCCATCAAATCTTGCTTCATCTTTTCAACTTCGTTTAAGCTTTCAAGACGTTTCTTGCTGATAGGGGATAGGTAGTTTACAGCTTTTTCAATGACGTTAGAACTGACGCCGACTCGTTTTGCAGTTTGAAGTGCAAGCGAATCCCCGGGAATGCCTGGCAAGAATTGATAAGTGGGTCGACCTTGAGCGCTGTTAAATTCCAAACTTCCGTTTAAAACTTTACTATCAGGCGCCCAACCAGATTTGAGGGGTGATAAGTGAGACGTTATGATCGCGAAGACATCATTTTTTTCATACTCTTCAATGAATGACCTGGCCAGCGCTGAACCTTCTTCGGGGTCAGTCGATCCGCACATCTCGTCGATTAAAATAAGTGTCGTAGGTCCTTTTTTGTGGGCGGCTAAATCCAAAATTTTTAAATGAGCAGCAAAGGTGCTCAAATCTTCATCTACACTTTGGGAATCACCGATTCCAACTACGACTTCTTTAAAAAATGGCAACTCAGAGCCGGGAGCAGCGCAAATCGGAAGACCACATCTTGCCATCTGAGCACTCAAGCCAATTGATTTTAATAAAACAGTTTTACCACCGGCATTGGGTCCCGACAGCAGGAGAATCTTTTTCTTTTCATCTAAACGAACCGTATTTGGAATGACGGTTTTTCCAGACATTTGTAAAATAGGATGTCGGACTTCTTCTAAAGAAATTCTGCTCTCAGAAAATTTAACCGGGCTTCCTTGAATCAAACTACTGAACTGAGCTTGTGAAAAGCGGATATCCGCTTTTTCCATCAAATCGCGAGTCACTTCAAAGCCGGAAGTTTGGCGATGAAGATATTTTGAAAGCTCGGTTAAGAGTCTTTCGATTTCATCCTCGACCTCGACTTCAATTTGGCGAAGACGGTTATTCATAGGAATGACTTTTTCAGGTTCCATGAAAACAGTTTGCTTAGTTTGCGAAGAGCCATGAATCACGCCCGGAACGAAGTGCTGCATTCCTGATCGTACGGGAACAACCCATCGGCCTTCCCGAGTCGTCACGTATTTATCTTGAAGCATATTTTCAGCCTGATGATCTTTTACTAAGCGATCCAAAGATTGCTGAACATCGCGGGCTAAGCGTTCGCGCTCGCTATAAAGTTGATATAGAGTTTCGCTGGCGTCACTTCGAATATCACCTTGAGGAGTCAAAATTTGTTCAATCGCAGACAGAGGTTCTTCGGCCTTCATCATTTGGGACTGCATATCGGTTGCCCAATTTGATTCAAAATTTTTGAGAGTTTCATTTAAAGCAATCGCTTCAAGGCAGAAAGCTCGAACATCTTTAAGTTCGACTGTTTTCAAAACACCTTTTTTGCGAAGTCTGATGATCCAGTTATCAAATAGATCTAAACTTTGAGCATGAGGTCTAACGCCTGAACTGATAACTGCAAACGCAGCTTCAATTTCAGCAAATTGGTTTTCAGCATCTTCGGGGCTTTTAAGAGGCTTCGTCTGGCTAATCTTTTCTTTACCCGAAAGGCTAGTCGCACAATCTTTTATTTTATTTAGAATCAAATCCCAATCAAGGGAACGCAGTTCAGACATGCTTTCTTCTTAGTCTCCATATCAGAAACAAAAGAATCATAAGATAGATAACCCAGTCAAGATAACCATACTTCATAAAGAACGTAGGAGGTGAGTCAATCAAAGGAATTTGCGCAACTCCGTACCATTCCTGCTCCAGTGGCGATTTTAAAACAACAGTTCCGTCATGCAAGATCACAGAAGACTGCCCCGTGTTCGTTGAACGGATCAAAGGCCTTCTTGTCTCGATAGCTCGGGCCATGGTCATTGTTCCGTGCTGAAAAGGCTCAAAGGTCGTTCCAAACCAGGAATCGTTGGTAATGTTCACGTGGAAATCTGCACCCAGACCCGCTGATTTGCGTGAAAAAGAATCATAAAGACTTTCATAGCAAATTTGCGGCGCTGCCTTGAAAGTCTGACCGCGAACCGTGAAAGCTTTGATTTCGGGACCAACTCCGCGGCCGAAGCTCGAAACGAAGGGAACAAGCTTATACAGTAACGGAAAAGTTTCACCTAAAGGAAGATATTCCCCAAAAGCTAAAAGAGCACTCTTCCGGTAAGCGGGGGCAGCTAATTCCCCGGCGTCGTTAAAAATGAAGAGCGCGTTAAAGACTTTTCCGCTGGCCATATCTCGGGAATAGGCTCCGGTAATGAGGCCTCTGTTCCAACTTGCCACCTGAGATCTCAGCTTCAGTTGGCGGGGTTTTGATAAATGCTCGATATCGTAGTAATCAGGCAAAGCTGTTTCCGGCCATACAATCACTTGAGTTTCTGGGTGAGCCGCCAGGCCTTCGTTCGTTAAATCGAAATACTTTTTTAAGACCACTTCTTGAAGTTGGCCGTCATTTGTAGTTAGGTTCTTGTTCCCTAGGTCGCCTGCGATCTTTTCAAATTGGCCGATATTGGGCTGAACAATCATCGCAGTAATAGACTTTTTTGATTCAATCGATGGGCGAACAAAAGCTCCTAAGATGTTGAGAGCAAAAAACAATATGATTCCGCCAGCGATCAAGCCCCAACTTTTTGCTTTGTGATCTTTCATCATCCAAATAGCCGATGCAAACAGGGCGTTGAATAAAAAGAACCAGGTTGAAAGACCCTGGAACCCAACGAATTCTGCCAATTGGAAGATCTCAAGTTTCGAAAAGAGGACGCTGTAGCCCAAGTGCCAAGGGAAAATCATCGGCCAGAATCTTTCGATCAAACTTTGTAGTAAAGCACAAAGTAAGAAAAAAACCGGGGCAGGTGCCAGACCATGAGTTTTACGATCAATCCATTTTGCTAAGACCAGCGCAAGTGGGATGTGAAGATGCATGAAAGCGCAAAACAGAAGCAGAGCCAAAATTGAAACGGCCCAAGGCAAATTCCCGAAAGCGTGTGCAGTGTGGGCAACCCAGTGGAAACCGATCAGGCTTAAAACAAATTGCGTAACCCAACCTTTCCAAAAAACTCGCTTCAAATCTTCTTCTGCAATCAAAGAATACCAAAGCGGAACCCAACAAAAGGTGACAGCCCAACTTGAAAAAGGTGGATAAGAGGTTCCAACAAGAATTCCACTCAAAAGAGGAAATAAAGTTTGCAGCTGAAAATGCTTGAGTCGTTCAATAAAATTGGTCACAATGTTTTTAGATTATGGTGGATATAGATAAAGTTGCAAACAATCTTGTAAAGGACCGAAAGAATTTGAGCGCCGAGCTCAGTGGCCCGGTTTCCTGTCCGCAATGCGCAAAGTCTTATCAAATCATGAATCCCCAAGAAGGCATGGTTTACACATGCCAGAGTTGCGAAACTCAGTTTTTGATTCGGCAAGAGGCGAGTGGGCAGCACGTGGCTCAGAAATGGTCTGAAGAACAAATTCTTAAAATTCTTTTTGAAATGCCGGGTGAGACGGGACAATCGCAACTTGTTCGAGCGTGGCGCCATGCCTTTGATAACTTGGGCGAGGTTAAAGCTCACGAACAATTTATTTTTCTATCACGCCAAAAAAATAGCCTCAATTTAGCGCGCGAAAAGTATAAGCAGCTCGCAATTTATCTGAACTGGGACGGGTTGCCCGAGCACTTAAAAGTGATTCTCGAGCCTAACCGAATCAAGTTATCACCATGGGCTGAAAGAATGCCTTGGATTATTTTGAGCTTCGCAATTATTTTAATTCTCGTGGGATCCATGATGCAAGGACACCGAAACATGATCGGCGCAGGCGTGCTTGTGGGAATTATTGATTTTCTGATTTACCGTAAGCGCTTTAACTTACAATTTTGAATTACAGCTCGGGCTTGCTTCCAAGGCGCTCTTTTTTAGGTGGCTTTTCTTTTTCCAAAGCATCAAGCAAACTTTTTCCAAATTGTGCCGTCGACTGAATCGAAGAAACACTTTCATCTTGTTTCGAGCTGATTTTGTCTTGCTTTGAGCTCAGCATTTTAACTTGGCTATCATTCACAGCTCGTACACCTGAAGCCGTTAAATCTTCATCTAAAATAGTCAGAGCTTTATAGAGATTTAGTTTCCTAGAAGTTTTTGTCTTATCAGCTAGTGAAGACAGCGCATCACCAGAAGCTAGAATATATTTTTTCACATCATTAAATTTGAAACTCGTTTTATGAGACATCACAAGTGATGCAGCACCAGTCACAAACGCCGTCGCTTGAGAAGTTCCCGTCATAAAGCCATAAGAATTTCCAGGTAACGTTGACAAAATATTTTGTCCTGGAGCTGCGATATCGACGCTATCAATTCCCCAGTTACTTGAAGAAAGAACTTCTTGCGAGGGATTAAATGCAGTCACAGAAATGATGTTATCTAAGCCGTAATCAGCAGGGTAGTAAGGACTCTTATCTGAATCCGAGCGTTCATTTCCTGCAGCCGCAACAAAGAGAATTCCTTTTTTGCGAGCGTAATCGACAGCGTCGTGTTCTTCTTGAGAATATTCTAAACCGCCGCCTGAGTAATTAATAATTTGCGCGCCATTATTAGCAGCATAATAAATTGATTTGATCGTATTCTTTAAGTTATCTGATCCAGGACTTTGCGGATCAAAATATTTTAAAACCATGATTGAAACTTCAGGAGCAATTCCCACAATCCCTTTGCCGTTATTGGCTTCTGCACCTAGGATTCCCGCGATGTGAGTTCCATGCCCATGATTATCAGCTAATTTCGCATTACTTGCGACAAAGTTCCAACCGTTTACGTCGTCAATAAATCCATTTTTATCATCATCAACACCGTTCAAGCTTTTATCGCGGCCTAAAGAATCTTTTCCAGTTTCGCCGGGATTTTTCCAAAGGTTACCTTTAAGATCTTCATGATTAACATCAATACCTGTATCGATAACGGCAACGACGATATCACGGCTGCCTTTTGTTAAAGTCCACGCTCGTGCAGCGTCGGCTTTTTTAAGACCCCAAGCTTGGCTGATAGCGGGATCGTTGAACAAAGCACTTGGCTCGTTTTCAACTTTATCAACTTTTGAAGTGATGAACGAATCTTCCAGCGAGCGATTTTCAAGCGCAGTTGCTTTCTTGCTTTTGTTAACAGAACTACCAGTTCGGTACTTACCGTTACTGAGACGCTCGTCGAAATTGTAGAACAGGATAAGGCCACCGATAAAGAGCGAAAAAAAGCCTGCAAGACTCAAAGGAAAAATCCAAGATTTCATACAGTCTATTTCGGATTTTTAAGTCCAGAACCTGAGTTTAATATTTGCGTCT
>JANPPO010000085.1:0-3899 GCA_031428555.1 Bdellovibrionales bacterium
GCAGTCGAAAGTCGACGAGAAATTTATCAGAGGAATTTTAAAAGATTCTAAATTGGTAAAAAATGTAAAAGTGGTTTCAGATCCACAAGACCGAACTTTATCTATGACTTTAGACCTGAACACGACTGTTAAAATCAAGACCGTGCAGGTTGCTGGAAAAAAACAAACAGCGAAGGTCGTTCTTGATATTATAAAAAGATGATCAAAGTATTTGTTTTTCTTTTTTGCATTTCGTCTTTCGTACATGCCCGCGTGTTCAGTATGAACGATAACAACTTCGGTGGCTTCTTTAATCTTACTTATGGAAACTCCGCAGTTGGTAGTGATTATTTTAAAGGCGAAAGTAGCGCTACAACATTTTCAAAGGGTTTTTCCACCCATTCCGGTGGAGAATTTGGGTTCATTTATCAAACATCAAAAATTGCTTGGCTTTTCGGATTAGAAATCATCAAGCCGCCTAAAACTCGTGGCAGTGCATCTACCGGAGCAACCGCAAATTATTCGTATGTAGCTGATGTATCGGCGTATGCTCCGAAATTCGGAGTTGAATTAATTTTTTTTCAAAACAAAGATTTTAAAGTTTTTGCAAGCGGAGCAGTGGGCAGTGCAAGCGTAGCTACAAAAACCGCATACTCTACTGTGACAATTGCTCCAAACGCTGATTTTACTATAGAAGGCAAAGGTCTTGCTCCACTTATGAACTATTCCGTTGGTGGAGAAATGCACTGGTCAGACAATACCACGGCCTTACTTTCTTTGGGTTATCGCCAGCTCAATTTCAGAAAGATAAAATATCTTGAAAACGTTCCCAGTTCTTTCACTGGCGCTCACACTAAAGGTGAGCAGATTCGTAAAAGCGATGGGACCCCATTGAAATATGATTTTACGAATTATTATATTTCATTAGGCTTGCGTTTCTGGATTCAATAAAACGTTAAAAAAGTAACGGTTTAATTATAAAGCGCTTCGAGTTCTTGCTTATATTTTTCGATCAATTTTTTTCGCTTAACTTTCATTGAAGGTGTGAGCAAACCATTTTCTATCGTCCATTGATCTTGCGTGAATGCATATTTTTTTAATGATTCATAACCAGAAAGTTCTGCATTTACTTGAGCAATGTGATTCCTCATCTGTTCTTCAAGTTCTTGCGTCGTTAAGCCCTTCGCTTTATCTGTAATACTGATCAGCGCAACAATATATTTCTTCTGATCGCCATATATGACGACATTACTAATGAGTGAGCTTTCCTTCGCAAGAGATTCAATCTTTTGCGGAGCTACGTATTTACCACCCGAAGTTTTGATTAAATCTTTTTTTCGGTCGGTAATTTTTAATTCGCCTGTTGGAAGAATTTCGCCAATGTCACCGGTTGAAAACCAGCCGTCATTCAAAACTTTTTTAGTTTCTTCGGGTAGATTATAATATCCTGTCATGACTTTATCACTCTTAATTAAAATTTCGCCATCTTCAGCGATTTTAATTTGAACATCACCAACCGGAATGCCAACAGTGCCTAAAACATTTTGATTTGGACGACTGACGCAGATTGCAGCGGTTGTTTCAGTTAAGCCGTAGCCCTCTAAAATCTGTACTCCGCAATTATGAAAGAACTTAGAGATATTGATATTAAGAGGGGCGCCGCCACTTACTGCAAATCTCAAGCGACCACCGAATGCATCTTTGATTTTTTTGAAAACCAGAGCATCTGCCAATTCATATTCAATCGCTAGCTGCAATGGCACTTTTCTTTGATAAAGAGTATAGGAGCTGACTTGCTCTCCTGTTTTGAGTGCACGCTCAAAAAGCTTTTTTCGTAAGCCCATCGTTTCCATTTGTATATGAATAGCTTCGTAGAATTTTTCGAAAACTCTGGGAACTGCGATAAAAACAGTTGGTCTACAAGTGATCAGATTTTGTTTGAGTCGCTCGATACTTTCAGCGAAAGCCAGCTCAAAACCCCAGTAGACATGCGCCCAGTATTCAACTCGTCCCAGAACATGTGCTAAAGGAAGAAAGCATAATGATTTATCATCTTTAGAAACTCCCCAGGAAAAAGCTTCTTTCACCTCAGAAATAATTTGAATGTGAGTCAGGCAAACGCCCTTTGGAAGCCCCGTCGTACCCGAAGTATAAACAATTGTCGCAAGCTCTTCCCGCGAAGGCGGAGTCAAAGTTTCAAACCAAGCGGGGGCGGGCTTTGCCAATTTTAGAAACTCGGTCCAGCTGATAATTTCATCAGCTCCATCATCAAAAGAAATAATTTTTTTATTTTCGAGAGTTTCTCTTCGAATATTATTGAGTTCACGCAAACTCTCGATAAACAGGTGAGTTGCTTCGGAATCTTTCAAGATGTGGTGAATTTCATCAGCAGTCGAGTTGTGATAAAGCGGAACCGTCACAGCACCTAAGCTTTGAACAGCAAGATCAGTCAGGCCCCACTTAAGACTTGTGTTCGCCATGATCGCGACTCGTGATTGCTTTTTTACGCCCAAGCTGTGAAGGGAGGCCGCTACGTTTTTGATTTGCTCGTAGTATTCAGACCACTCAAGAGTTTTCAGCTCGCCTTTTTCAAAGTATTCCACCCCGACGCCATTTCGGGTCGGGAATTCGAGTATAGAATCGTATAACGTCATGGTGATTTTTTTTCCGGTTTCAAGATCATTTCCAGTGATTTTGATTCATTCTCTTGCACAATAATTGTTTGCTGAGACTTAAGCCCCAAGAAAGGGTTACTTGCTTGAATCACAACTGGCATTCCAGCAGGAATTCTATAATTTTTCAACGGCAATGCATCATTGATTTTGATTCCATTGATTTCAACGACAGGCTGAGCGCCACCATTAATAAGTGCTAGATTGAGCGCGCCCGATCTGCCAGAAAGCAGAGTCGTCTTAAATGTCTTTCCATTTTCAACAGAATAAATTGTGTTTTCGTAAGGCATGTAACCAATTTTATTAAGTTTCAAAATGATTTCTTTATTTGAAGGAATTTGAACTTGAGCCGGAGTTACCACACCCATTTGTTTTCCATTCAAATATATTTCTGCACCAGAAGGCTCGGAAGTAACTGTTACAGTAACGATGCTGGTAGTCGCCATGTCCGTTTGCTGCTCTTCCGTAGCTGGATCCACAGGCTTTGCTTGATTTGAATTTTGAGCAACAGCCGTCTTGTTTTTCTGGAACATACCTTTAACAAAGCCAGGATTCTTCCAGTACATGAATCCACTGAAAGCAATAATTGCTAATAAAAGAAAAGGAACCATTGGCTCAAATTGATTTTGTTTTCGAATTGAAGACCGAGTTCCCAGCGGAATAGAAGTTCGAGTTGAGCTGGGAACGGCGCTTCGACTGCTACCCGATCGATTTGATGTTGTACTGCTCTTCTTGATCTTATTCTGGCCTTCGCCATCTTTAAGATTGGATAGATCAACTTTTAACTTAGTATCAGTCTCGATATTAAGTCTTTCGTCTTCGCCATCATTTGGGATTGGCGGAAGCCCCGTGACTTGTGATGCTGAAGCAGACTGATTCGTATTGTCCTGACCCGGAGCATACGTCAAAGTTTGCGTCACATGAGTTTTCTCATCGTGATTGCCACTATTAACTCGAGAGTACTCTACTAATTTTTTCTTCGAATCAGAATAAACTTCAGCAAAAGCATTTTTAACAAATACCGCGAAATCATGAGAAGAAAAATCTGGATACTCAGTATTTAAAAAACGATTCAAATCTTTGTGAAATGCAGCAGACGTTTGGTAACGCTGAGACTTATCTCTTGCTAAAGACTTGTTCACGATATTTTCAAGCTCTGTTGGAATGCTTGGATTAATTTTTCTGATTGAAGGAATTTGGCACTCGCGAATTTTTCTTAAAATCGCAGCTTCACTGTTTGATGTAAAC
>JANPPO010000086.1:0-2958 GCA_031428555.1 Bdellovibrionales bacterium
TATGAAAAAGAAGTCGAAAAACGAAATGCCGCAAAAGACGCGATGAATTCTGTTAAAAAAGCCAACGAGTGGGGTTCACAGATCAGATCCTACGTCATGCATCCCTATCAAATGATTAAAGATCACCGAACAGATTTTGAAACCAATCAAGTCCAAGACGTCATGGACGGAGAGCTTGATGGCTTCGTCATGGCTTATTTAAAATCTCAAATTACAAACGATTCGCCAACCCAGCCTGAAGTGAAATAAGATTGAATAAAATCAAAGAACTCTTTAAGCTAATTCCTTTTAAAAAACTTTCCGAAAACAAGCGGCTCGGAAAAAGTTTAGAGCTCTTGATTGTTCAGCGTTTCTTTTGGAATAAAAAAGCCATTTCAGCGCGTTCAAGTTTATTTGCGCTTGTGGGCCTTGCATTAGGTGTCGCAGTTCTTTATGTGGCCTTAGCTGTGATGTCGGGCTTTGAAACGACTTTGCAACAATCGTTAACCGATGTGACGGGTCACCTCACAGTTGTAAAAAGAAGCAGTGATCAAGATCAGTTTCCAGAATTTATGGAAAAGATCAAAAAAATGGATTCACGGGTTTTAAGCGGAACTCCATTTGTTAAAATTGAAGGGGTCGTTGCAGCAACTGGGCAAGTTCAAGGTGTTTTGATTCAGGGTTTGGATCATGAAACTTTCCGCGATGTTTTAAATCTTGATTCTAGACTGATCCAAGGGACGTTAGATGTTTCGCCTAGCGAAGGTGATGAACATCCGAAAGCACTTGTTGGAAAACAGCTGGCAAATCGTTTGGGAAAAACGATTGGTGATACAATTCACGTTGTCGTTCCCAGGTTTGCAGATCTAGAAACTTCCGGTTTTCGAAGAACAATGGGAACTTTCAAAATTCAGGGAATTTTAGATCTCGGTAAGTACGAGTGGAACGAACGAATGATTGCAGCCGATCTCGTACAAGTGCAAAAATTAGCCGAGATTTCTAATCGCTTCAGTGGAATTTTGCTTAAAGTTGAAGACCCTAAAGAAGCCGATGCGATGGCGTCAGATTTCGTTGCTGACTTAGGACACCCTTATTGGGTCAAAGACTGGGCAAGCGAACACGAAAATATTTTTCAAGCCATCGAGCTTGAAAGAAGAGTCATTTTTTTCGTCGTCTTTATCTTAGTCATTGTTGCAGCCTTTGCGGTCTCGTCTAATTTGCTTCTTCAAACTTTGCAAAAGTCAGCAGACGTTGCAGTTTTAAAATCCATGGGGTTTACAACCAGAAGAATACGCCGAGTCTTCTTAATCCAAGGTTTATTTTTAGGTTTAGTCGGAGCTTTCGCCGGAATATTTTCCGGGTGGTTTTTTACGATTTTAATTAATCTTTATCAAAAAAGATGGGGACTGATTTCAGGCTCTGTGTATAAGATAGATCATATTGACTTGAGTGTCAGGTGGGCTGACTTGTTTTGGATTTTAACATCGACACTTTTCATTTGCTGGCTTGCGGGCCTGATCCCTGCTTGGAGAGCATCTCGAAGACAGGCGGCGGAAGGATTACGCTATGAATGATGTTTTACTTCGCGCGATTGCGATCAAAAAAACTTTCAACCGTGAAGGTACTCCGCTTGAGATTTTAAAAAGCGTTTCTGTTGAAGTGCAAAAAGGCGAGGCTCTTTGTATCATGGGCTCGTCAGGTGCTGGAAAAAGTACGCTGATGCATATCATGGGAACTCTCGATCGCGCTGACGAAGGTGATCTTGAAATTGAAGGCATCAATATTAAATCTCTGAACGATCACGAGCTTTCAAAGTTTCGAGCTGAAAAAATGGGCTTTGTTTTTCAATTCCATCATCTTTTAAACGAATTTACTGTTCTAGAAAATGTATTGATGCCTTTTTGGATCTTAAAAGAAGAGGCTAAAGAAAAAGATGCCCGCGACCTTCTAGCACGAGTCGGATTATCGGATCGACTTCATCATTACCCAACTCAATTATCAGGTGGGGAATGTCAGCGAGTAGCTTTGGCTCGAGCGATGGTGAAAAAACCTAAACTTCTTTTTGCTGACGAACCGACGGGGAATTTAGACTCACAAAACGGCCAGATCATTCAGCAACTCATGTTCGATCTGCAGAAGGAATCCGGGGCCGCACTTGTTGTTGTGACTCATGATGAAAAACTGAGTTTAAGATTCCCAAAAAGATTAAAGCTTCAAGATGGACGATGGGTGCGTTGACTCTTTTAAGATTGTTCTGGTAGGATTTGCTCGACTTTACATAAGTTATCGGAAGGATTGAAATAATCTGTGATTAAGCTAGCTGGAATGATATCTCAAAAGTTTTTGATCACAGTCTTGTCGTTAAGTTTGTTCTTAACCTTCGTTCAATTCGATTTTGCCATGGCGCAAGAGGTCAATCTTAAGCCCGCGCCAACTAAAACTAAAAACACGACGGGCCCTTCGACAAGAACAACTCGAAAAGCTACTAACGCAAAGAACAACGGCAAGACAGCCGCGAAGTCTAATCCAAAAACAAAAGCAAAGCCTGTCGAAAGCAGAACAACTGCTTCAAGCGGCACTGTAAAAGAAATTCGCGTTGAAGGTACAAAAAGACTCGAAAAAGATGTGATCACAAATCGACTTCGGTCTGAAGTGGGTCAGCCACTGGACCGCGAAAAAGTGCGTGAAGATATTCAAATGCTTTATTCATTGGGTTATTTCGAAACGATCGAAGTGGCGACGCAAAATGTATCGGGCGGCTTAAGCCTCACTTATAAAATCAAAGAAAAGCCTGTTCTTTCAGGACTCACTTTCGAAGGCAATAGCGAAATTAAAACTGAAGAGCTTCAAGAAGCTGCCGGTCTTAAAGCTTTTGAAATTTTTAATGAAAGTAAGCTAAAAGACGGCATCGAAAAGATGCAGAAGCTTTATGAAGATAAAGGCTTTTACTTAACGAAAATTACTCCGGTCTTAACTGAA
>JANPPO010000087.1:0-12703 GCA_031428555.1 Bdellovibrionales bacterium
ATCGCAAAATGCGAAAATTAAGGTCGATGGATTCGAAATCGAAGTTCCAGAAAATAAAGTGGATTCAGTTATTCCAGGAGTCAGTTTAAATTTAAAAGCTGCTGCCGTTGGTAAGCAGATCAAAGTTCATGTCAAAGAAGACATGGAAAAGATCTCGGGGAAAATTAAAGAATTCGTTGACGCTTATAACGGCGCTTTAGGATTTATCCAGGGCCAAGCAAAACTTCAGAAAAGTCCCAACGGAAAAGACAAGCTCGGTCCATTAGGTGGCGATAGTATGCTTCGTACTATCGAAAGCTCTTTGCGCCGGATTATCCAGAATCCTGTGACGGGAGTAGCTGCGGGAAATAAAGTGACTCGCCTGAATCAGCTGGGAATCGAATTTAATCGAAACGGTACTTTGAATTTCTCGCAAGAAAAATTCAATACGGCTCTTAATTCCGAGCCTCAAGCAGTTGTTAATTTTTTAAGAGGTGATGGATTCAAAACTGGATTCGTTCCCACATTAAAAAGAGAAATCGGAAATTTACTCAATGGTCAGTTCGGTGCGATTGCAAATCGTAAAAAAGGTTTACAAGACAAAGTAAACCGCATGAACGATCAGATTGCTCAAAAAGAACGTTCGATTGAAAAAAAAGAAGAAATGTTACGCAAGAAATTTGCGGATATGGAAGCGAAAGTTAGTTCAATGCAGGGCCAAGGCAATGCGTTTAAAGCTATGTCCGCAGGTGGCGGCCAGCAAGGCGGAGGATAATAGTATATGGAGGTAGTTCAAGATGAGTAACCCGTACCAAAAGTACAAAACAACAGCGGTACAGAGCGCCAGCAGAGAAAAAATTCTACTGATGCTTTATGAAGGCGCGATCAAGTTTACCAAGCTTGCAGCTAAAGCTTGCGAAGAAAAGAAAATCGCCGAGCGAGGCTATAACATCGGTCGAGCCTACGACATCGTGATGGAATTAAATAATACCCTGGACCACAAAGTGGGGGGGGAGATTTCGAAAAATTTAGAAGGGCTTTACATCTTCATGATGGGCCAATACACGAAATCAAATATTTCCGGCGATCCAGCTCCACTTAAATCAAATCTAAAGATGCTCGAGACTCTCCATGATGGATGGGTCCAAGCGGTCGAAAAATTAAAGAAAGAACAGGAAGGGAATAAACCATGACCCACAGACTTATTACGCTCGTATACGAGAAGAATCACTACCTAGAGAAATTCTATTCATTGAACGAGCGAGAACTGGTAAATTTCCTTGCAGGCAATTTTGAAAACCTAGAAGGTTTCTATCAAAGCCGCGAGCAAATCCTAGAGATGATTCGTTATGTCGATATGCAAATCGATAAATCTCACAATGATGTTTTGCGCACGGGCGTCGATCTTCATGACATGATCAAGCGAGATTTAAAGAAAGCCATGAAAATCAAAGATGAATATGTAGAACGCATCATCAGCCAGGATTTAGATGTCCTTGCTTGCATCGATAAAGCGAAAACTGAAATCATCCGCGAACTTCAAGCGTTGAAGAATGGCAAGAAAGCTGTCGCTGGTTATAAAATGCCAGACTTTCGAAAAAGTTTAGACGAAGAAGCTTAGATTTTAGTGGTCTAAGCGGCACTCCCAACGAACACTTGTGTCCTTAGACTTTTAGACCTTTCCGTTTAGAGTATCCAATCTGTCTTCTGATTGTTATGTGTTGCCCACACTAAAACTCTTGAAGCCCTAATTTAGAAGCCTTTGAATTTTTTAAGTATCTCTAGGACTAGTAAAACTAGTCCTAGGATAGCTTTAAGAAATTGCAAAATCTGACGAAGAGTACGAAATGGTTGGTTTCGCATCTTGACCTCCTAAGTATAAGTGGAAGGTCTGATGTCCGATTTAAAAGCGAGGTTGGGAATGCCAATCTCGCTTCTTTGCAAATTTCCTGTTGAATCCAAATAAGCTACATTAAAGATAATCTTTAAAATCCGAAATAGAAGTTCGTACGGCGGATTCTAGTCCAGTGTCATTTTTTTCCTAGCCTGATTTCGACGTATCAATTCGCTGACACTTTTACTTGGTCCCGTCATAAAGATAACTGAACTTGCATCTCAAAATGTCGACCTTTCGATAGGTTCATTGAATTTATCCCACTAAAATTAGTGCGGGGGAATTTTTTTCCCAGACTTAAAACCGTGGCACTGTGGTTGCTTTGTAAGTAGTCGTACGGAGGCACACCAATATGTTAGAAATGTTAAATCAGGCGACCGAGGATTCTCAAACGACTTACCCGATGGCGCGGCCGGCTCAGGCGCAACAGCCGGGGGCGCCACAGCCTGAAGTCCAGCAACCGCAGCATCAACAGATCGCTCCAATTAGTTCACAAGCTTTTGCATATATTGTAAACGCGCGTGTCTTAAATAAAAATGGCGAATACGATCTTGCGCTTAATCTATTAAGACAAGCTTGTAACATTCAATCTCACGAGCACATCTTTAAAGTCATGACTGAAACTTTAGTGCTTAAGAAGTCGTGGACTGAAGCTAAAAAGATTTCTGCGAAGTGGCACCAGCTTTATCCAACTTTCGAGTCGAGCTTCGTGAAAGCGCAAGTGGAATACGAGATGGGTTTAGACGATCAAAGTCTTCAAAGCTATTTTGAGTCATTATCTTATGTCGCTGAAGAAAAGATAGAACTTTTTGATATCTTTAAGAACATTGGAAATATCTATGTTCGTAAGGGTGATTTTGAATCTGCTGAAGAGTTCTATAACAAGGCGTACTCGTTTAATAATCACTCTGACATTTTGTATGTGAATTATGGAATTTTAGAGATGCAAAGAGGTGATCTCAATAAAGCGAAAGATCGTTTTAGAACAGCACTTCATGTGAATGGCCGAAATGATAAAGCGTGGACAAGTCTTGCGATGGTTCACTTTGAATTCGGAGATGAGGACTTAGGTGCCGCTAATTTGAAGAAGGCTTTGGATTTTAATCCAAGTAATAAGACAGCAATTTCTTTTTGTTACCATAAATTAACTCAGAAGAAACATTCAGAGTTTGTGATTGAAGCTATGCAGAAGTGCCTAGATTCAAACGAGTTCGATGAAGAGATTTCCTGCATGTTGATCCAGAAGCTTCATGAAATGGGTCAGACTCATTTGGCGATCCTTGAATGTACTAGACTTCTTTTATGGAACCCATTGAAGGAAGAATATTTTCAACTTATGAATCAATTGGAAAGTTCAGTCGCATGAATCAAATTGAATGGCGTGCAAATAGCACCAAACAACTAATCGCTTTTGAAAACTCGAAACCTTTATCAGACTTCGATCATCCAGAAGTACAAGCGCAAGCGTGGGTTAATTCATTGAATCTTGATCCACAAACTGAAGCGTTGTGTATGGTTGGTTGTGGTTCGGGGTTCCAGATTGAAACTTTACTTAAAGCCTATCCGCAGTTGAAGTTATATGTAGTCGAATCAAGACCTTCGTTGATTGGTTTCTTTTCTAAGAAATTTAAGAATGTGGAATTTCTATTTGTCGAAAAAATGGAAAATCTAAAGAACTTTGAAAACTTGGAATATTTGATGTCTGCGAAAGTTGAAAAAGTACTTTATAAGCCGGCAGTTGGCTACCAAGTCGAGATCCTAGAAGAAGCTTACTGGTTTTTAAATCTTCGCACCTACGAGGCACTTTCATTTCACTTAAAAAAGAAAATCGAAGGTAGTGCTCAGGCATTGATCAGCGCAAAGCAGTTCTTCCAAAATGTGGACAAGAACTATTCGCACTATAAAACATCCGAGCTTTTAACAGTGAAAGAAATTATCAAATGAAGAAACTGTTCATTTCACTCTTGCGGGCGGGGGACTTCATTATGCAACGTCCTCTTTTGGCGTCGCAAGCTGAAAGCCATGATGTACATGTGCTTGTGAACGATGAATTCCAACAATTAAGAGCTCTATACCCGGAATTTACCTTTCATTTTTTTCCTCGGCAGGAACTTCAGGCTTTAATCAATCAGCCTCATACTTCTTTGCTGAAGCCTTTTGAAAATCTAAGAAACCTCATGGGTGAATTAAACGAGCAAGGCTTTGATGAGATCGTTAATTTAACCCATAACCGATTATCGGCTTATTTGATGGACCAATTAGAAGCGACTTCTAAAAAAGGTCTTCAGTTTAAAGACGATCGCTTTTTGCCATTAGAAAATAAGTATCATACCTACTTTAATGAAACATTTTCTTCTAACAAAAGATCAAATATCCACTATCTAGCGGTTCTTGCGAAATCTTTGGATTTACCAATCCCACGACTTCAGACGGCTGAAGATCGAAGTGACAAGCGCACTGTTTACTTACAGGTCTTAACAAGTGATGAAAAGAAAAACTGGTCACTTCATAAGTGGATGGGTTTACTCGAGCAACTTAGAAATCAATATCCGTTATTAAAATTTAAAGTTTTAGCTGCACCTTTTGAGTTAGACAAATTGAAAGCCTACTTCAACCCCCAAGATCTTGAAGTGACGTCGCTATTTGAACTTAGAGAACAGCTTAAAAATGCCCGTATGCTTATTACGGGTGACACGAGTGCAGCACATCTGGCTGCTGAAACCAGGACACCATGTTTGGTATTAAGCCTTGGCAGCAGTGATCCCACGAAAACATCACCTTGGCTTTTCGGAGCCTGGGTGATGTCGACAACCACTGCCTGCGCCCCATGTGTGCACTCGAGTCCATGTTCCCAGAAGACTCATCTTTGTGAAGATGACTTGAAAATCAGTGCGGTCTTAAGTGTGATCCGCGGAATCGAAAACGATAAACAGAATTTCGGCATCGTGATGCCAGCTGTTTTATTCCGAGCGGAATTTGACATGCACTATGTATTAAAACTTAAACCCTACTCTGCGACGGGAGGTTTCTATGACGAAACAAAGCCAAGCTCAATTTCAGCAAGCGCTTAGTCGATTAGACAAAGCCTATGATGAATTGAAAAAAAACCACCAGGCCTTTCAGGAATTGGAAAAGATCAATTTCCTAAAAGAAATTATTAAAGAACAAATCAGAAACGAAAGCACAGGCCAAAATGAAAATACTCATAGTCCAGTTCGCTAGACTTGGAGATATCTATCTTTCATGGCCCTTAGCGCGCGCTTTGAAAAGAATCTACCCAGAGGGCGAAGTTCATTATCTAGTTCGTCCCCGATTTAAAAGTGCTTTAAATGGAATTGGCTGTGTTGATAAGATTCACACACTTCCGGCTGAAGACTTGATCGCGCCACTTTTAGATCCACAGTTTAAGCTTCAGGATTCTTTAAATACTCTTGATAGTTTTTATGAAGAGCTTCTTGAAGAGAAATATGATCAGATTATTAATTTGAGCTTTTCTCCAGCTTCAAGTTTTCTTGTCAAATCGATTACAACACCTACAACAAAAGTTGCGGGTTATAGCCGCCACTCGGATGGTTATGTTCATTTAACCGATGATGTAAGTCGCTATTTCTGGGCTCAGGTTGGACCAGAATTTCCCAATCGTATTCACTTAGTCGATCTTTTCAGTGGCTTAGCTGGAGTTGATTATGCGATCGAAGATTTCCGTGAACCTACGGTAGCAAATTTAGAACGTGCGATTGCTGACAAATATTTTGTACTACATATTGGTGCAAGTGAGAGTCATAAAAGTTTGAGTGCTCAGAATTGGGCGCAGATGATTCAAGCTTACCAAGTTTATGATTCAAAAATTAAATGGGTCCTTATCGGCTCTAAAGAAGAGGCTGATGTTGCTTTCCAAATTGAATCAATTGCGGGCGGTGGTAATATCGTCAATCGAGTTGGTCACACTTCGATTGAAGATGTGTTTGGATTGCTCAAGCACTCAGAAGGCTTAATAGGCTGCGACAGCGTTGCCATGCACATGGTTCCATTCGTAAATCAAAGAGCTTTTTGTGTAAGTGCTGGAAACGTAAAATTTTGGGAAACAGGTCCGATCACTCGTGACAGCGGAATCTGCATGGTTGATTCGCTTGAAGGCTTTGATGCAAAACGTGTTGCCCAAAAAATTCAGCAGTGGACAGTGGGTGATTTCGCACAACTTCACCAGACGGTAGAAGATGTGCCACGTTTTAAGGTTGTGGGGCCTAAGAATACTTCAGCAGAATTTGCATGGAACTTAGTAAGAGCCATCTACATGTCTGAAGCTTTCCCTATGACTTCCGATTATGACTTTTATAAAGGTTGCTTAAGACTTTATGAAGCGAACACAGTCGCCATTCAGAATATTAACAAACGAAACCAACTTCATAAGCCGTTCCTGACTTCAGTCCTGGACCGGGTTGATGAAATATTTTTAGCAGTCGTTGGTCAAGTTCCGTCATTATCTCCTTTGTTTAGATGGTATCAGGCAGAGAAGACGCGAATCCAGCCTGGGACTTTCGATCAAATCGCGCAGGATACAGCTGTGATCCACCAAGTATTTTCAGGACTACTCAAGAAATACCTCCTAGAAGAAGATATTAGAAAGGCGGAGCACAATGGAAATCTATAAAATTACAAAGTCGGATTTAGCAGATTTTTTCGAACCACAAGCGACGATTTCCGAAGTGTTCACTTGGTTAGAAACAGATTTCATGATGCAAAGTAAACTTGTTTGCCAGTTCATCATTAACGGCTACGAGTTGACTGAAAGCGATGAAATTGATTGGGCAGCAAAGCCCTTAACGACCATTAACGACATTCAAGTTAAAGTTCAAGATGAGCGTGATTTAGTTGGTGACGTAGTAGATGCATGGCTTGATGCTTTGCCGGAAATTATCGGCTTTATCGAGACTATCGCAAAGCAAACTGCGACTGGGACAAAAGCATTTAACGTAAAAGAGATTTTAAAGCTGGTTCATCAGCAAGAAACTTTCGTATCTTCACTTATGAGTTTGAAAGCACCTTTAAAGCGATATGGCTTAGAGATCAAAGAGTGGGATACAGCAGAAAAGACCCTCCATGATTACGTCGTGCAGTGTGTGAAGCATTTAGAAAAGAAGAATTTTGTTCAGCTCATCGAAACTCTCGAGTATGATGGTGCCAACGCCCTGGAACAGTGGAGACTCATTTTATCCACCATGAAGGAGAAGATTGGCACTCACGCCCCAGCAGAACGCACACTTTCATTGCCAAGTACTTCTAGAAGCGGAAAATCCGCTTCTTAGAAAGAGTATTCAGTTACCCGCTGAATTTATTCACAACGCGTCTGAGTTAAGAATTGAACCAGGCGTCGTTTGGATTATCGAAATTTCGAACCAGATTCCACTTATCGAAACTGAACCTACAAAAAGACCACCTCTGGTCTTAATCGTTCATGGTGATTCAACTTCGTTCTATAAAAAAGCTATTTCGACTTTAAGACCGGATGTCGTATTAACCGATGCGGATTTTAATCAATTAACTGAAGTAATTGAAAGACTGCAGACGCAGTCCATGGTTCGAAGTAAAAAGCGCTTGGCTGAACGCTCAGTCACGTTAAGAAATAAAGAACTTCAGACGCTAGCTTTAGATTTAGAAAAACTTGTTGAAGAAAGAACTTTGTGGATCGAGTCTTCGAATCGTGAACAAAAAGAACTTATTAAAACCGAAAGACAATTCGTTCAGTTTCTAATCGAAATGAGTTTAAAAACTTCTCAAGAAGAAGTCCTACTCAGTTTTAGGGATCAGTTCAGGAAACTTCAGATGGCCCAGGAAGTATTTTTACTTCAGGGTCGCAAACTCACTTTGATTTTGAAAAGCGAAAAGCAAGAATATGATTTGCCGGAGTCAATCTGGAATACTCAGGATGTAGAATCTCTGAACGAAAACGTTTCAAGAATCATTGCAAAAATATTATCTCGTCCAGTGGGTAGACTTTTTATATTTCCACTGCCCCAGTTTGAAAATGAACAGGTTTCAGGACTTCTGATCGAAAAAGTATCCGTTAAGCACTTAGGTGAAATGGACTACTCTTTAATCAAAAAGTACGTTCAAGCATTAGGTCTTTCTTTTGAAAGAATTAAATTAGAAGAATCAAATCGGGTTTCAGCACTTCGTTGGGAAAAAGTTTTTGATGGAGCCCTTGATCCGGTTGCCATCATTACTGAAAATTACGATGTTATCAGAAGCAATCAAAGCTTTGATCAGGTGCCAGGGAAACAAAAATGCTACCAGATCTGGGCCAATCGAGCTGAACCTTGTGATAATTGTCCAATGTTAAACTCGGACAATAAATCTGAAGTTGCCAAGTCAGAAAAATTATTTCAAGTCATGCGCAATTCTTTAACGAACGAAAATTCTGTTGAAGAAAAAGTTTATTTGCACAGATATGTGGATGTAACTGAAACCAGGCAAGCGCATATTAAGTTTATTCAAAATGAAAAATTATCTTCGATCGGGCAAATCGCAGAACAAATGGCCCATGAAATATATAATCCCCTGGCTGGGATCATCGCCCTTGTTCAGATCTTGTTAATGGATTCAAAACATGAAGGCACCACAAGACAAGATCTAGAAGAAATCGGAAAAGCTGCTGTACGGGCCCAAAAAGTAATTGAAAACTTACAAGATTTCGTAAGAGAAGAATCGGATCTTACGATTTCTAACTTAGATGAGATTGTGGACAAAACTTTACCTTTACTTAAAATGAAATGGCGATCTTACCGTCTTGATTTAAAATTGAATTCTGCTGAAGGATCAATTTTGGTTCAACCGCAACTTATCAGCCAGGTGATTTACAATCTGATTCAAAATTCTTGTCAGGCCATGCAGCAAGGGCAGACTCTTTCAATCCGTACTCAAGTGTTGGGAAATGTTGCGCAACTTGTGATTGAAGATCAAGGTGTCGGCATTCCAGAGCACTTACAAAGTTCGATTTTTAAACCTTTCTTTACGACAAAGTCGTTGGGTGAAGGAACGGGATTAGGTCTCAGTTTATCAAAGCAGATCGCCGAGCGCTTTAATGGAAAACTTTATTTCAAATCGTCGGTCGGGCACGGAACACAATTTTTCTTGGAGTTACCTCTTGCAGAAGCCCATTAGAATATTAGTTATAGATGATGAACCCCTTATTCGCCGGGCTTTTCAGAAGCTCTTTCAGAAAGAACAGTATCAAGTTTTTTTGGCTGAAGATGGCCTTGTAGGTGTTGAACTTTGGGAAAAAGAAAAGCCCGATTGCGTCTTCTTAGATGTGATCATGCCAGGCCTTAACGGTTGGGAAGTGCTCGAGAAAAAAGGTGACTTTTCCGGAGCCAAAGTGCAGATGATGTCTGCTTATACTGGTGACCTGCAAGACAAGAAAATCTGGATTGAAAAGATCGATGGATTTTTACAGAAACCTTTTGAAGATATAATGAAAATCAAGAACTGGGTGGATAACTTAAGATGAGAATAATCTCTGGGAAATTTAAGGGCCAACTGCTTGTCGAATTTAGGGCCGGGCACATCAGACCCACAACGGACCGGGTTAAAGAATCCCTTTTTAACAAGATTATGTTTGAAATCGACGGGACTCGAGTTTTAGATCTATTTTGCGGTACTGGAAACTTAGGCCTCGAAGCTATTTCCCGGGGATCGACCCACGTCACTTTTGTTGATGCGCACAAGCAATCGATCACGATCACTCGTGAAAATATTCGCAAACTCAAAGTCGAGCCTCCGCTTTATCAAATCTTTCAAAAAGACGTTCTGAATTATTTAAGAACCTTCGAAGGTGATCCCTTTGAGATCATCTTCGCGGACCCGCCATTCACTGAAAAAATGGCTCATGATGTAATGGAAGCTATCAGCCAAAGCAAAGCCTGTGGGGATCAGACTCTCGTTGCGATAGAATCAGAAAAGCGAGAGCGCATGGACGAAACTTATGGTTCCTTAACACGTTTTGATAAGAAGGATTTTGGAGACAAATTTCTTTCTTTCTTCCGAAAATCAGAGGAAAGTGTGAGCGATGAATAATGCGACAAAAAAAGGCGTTTACCCAGGAAGCTTTGATCCGATAACTCGTGGACATGTAGATCTCATTGAACGCGCTGCCAAAATTTTTGATCAGCTTGTTGTCCTCGTTGCTTCTTCCGCTCAAAAGCAGGCGCTTTTTTCGACAGAAGAGCGCATTGGTTTGATCAAAGAATCCTTAGCTCATGTTAAAAATGTAAAAGTTGATACTTTCTTAGGCCTCACAACAGATTATATGAAGCGCGACAATATTCAGGTTTTGGTCAGGGGACTACGCCAAGTTGAAGATTTCGAGTATGAAAGATCTATGGCTCAGTATAATTCGATTCTTCATCCAGAAGCAGAAACGATCATGCTTTACTCGAACCCAGGGTTAGCATTCATTTCTTCTCGTGGCGTGAAGGAAGTCGCAAAGCATACTCCGACTGCGGAAGAACTTTCTAAGTTCGTTCCAAAACCGGTCGTCAAAGCTTTGCTTGAAAAAATAAAGGGTTAATAAAATGCGTTTATCTTCTAGAACTTCGAAATTGAAAGCTTCTCCGACATTGGCACTGGCTGCTCGTGCAAAAGAATTAACGGCTCAGGGTCATAACGTAATTTCACTTACTGTCGGTGAACCTGACTGGGCTACATATCCTGCTGCAAGTAAAGCCGGGATTGAAGCGATCGAAAAAAATATTACGAAGTACACTCCAGCATCTGGAACAGTCGAGCTTCGAAAAATGATTGCACTTAAAACAAAGGAAGATCTGGGCCAAGATTACGCTTTGAATGAAATCACAGTCGGACCTGGAAATAAGTTTGTCATCTTTCAAGCGCTTCAAGTTTTATGCGAAGCGGGCGATGAAGTGATTATTCAAGCTCCATACTGGGTCAGCTATCCAACGATGATTGAACTTTCTGGCGCAACAGCAGTTGTAGCTGAAGCCAATGCCGCTTCAAACTTCATGCTCAAAGCGAAAGACTTTGAAAAGCATATTACAAAAAAAACGAAAGCTTTCTTATTCTGCTCTCCATCAAATCCGACGGGTCTTCACTACAGTGAACAAGATTTAAAAGAATTTGCTGAAGTTTTAAGAAAGCATCCGCAAATCGTCATATTCTCAGATGATATTTATAATCGCCTTTTACTTGATGGCTCGCGGGTTGCTCCGCATTTACTTCACGTGGCGCCGGATTTAAAAGATCGCGTAGTTTGTTTCAACGGTGGATCTAAAGCTTATTCGATGACAGGCTGGAGAATCGGCTGGGCCACAGGGCCTAAGGACATCATTCAAGCCATGGGTGATTACCAAAGTCAGGCGACGGGTGCGCCAAGCAGTATTGCTCAGCATGCACTGATCGCGGCGCTTCGGGACTGTGATAGTGATATCGCTGCAACAGTTAAGCTATTAGTTAAGCGGAAAAATATTTTCACTGCTGAGTTGAACCAAATTCCAAAAGTAAAAGTCTATGAACCAACAGGTGCTTTCTATATCTGGATGGATGTCAGCTTTTACTTAGGTAAGAAATTTGAATCAACGGTGATTGAACATGACCGACAGATTTCGCAAATTTTACTCGAGAAATTTCACGTCGGAACAGTACCGGGAATGGAATCCGGAATGAACGGATATTTGCGATTAAGTTTTGCGACTGATGAAAAGTTGTTACAAGAAGCAAGTCGCCGAATGAAGGATTTCTTCACTCAGCTATCGTAAAATTAACTCTGCGCAGAACCGCTGCGGTTCTGCGCAGCGAAAGAATTTAGGATCAATCGTTGGCCTATCATACTTTGTTCATATTAAAAAAATCTAAGTTAAAACATACGAGTTCTTCTGGTTTTGAAGGGCCCGAGATTTTTTGAAAGTCCTCGATCCAGCGAATAATCTGAAATCTTAATTTATCTGCATCACTTGCGCTGATTGATTGAATCAATGAGTAGTGCAGTGATTCTGATTTATTGTAAGGTAAGTCCGCCAAAGCTTGCATTCGCCAGTTCGAATGATGATTTTGAATCCATGGAGAGTTTTTAGGTAAGTGAAGGCTGCCACTCTTCCATAACCACTTCGAGTTTTTTTTCTCTACTAATCTCATTTTTTCTAATAATTCCAGTTTTTCTAGAATAAGTCTTTCCGGCATTCCAAAGTGCTGCGCCAGGTTTTTCATGTCTTGAAGAGCTGGTATGCTAACCGCGACGTGTAGGGCTGCGAATAAATAATTCGAATAGTAGCTTTGAAATATATCTTCATCATCGGACTTTAATGGTTTTTGTTGAACTCGATTCTTGAGATCTTTCCAAGCTGCTTGTCGGCCCTGAATTTTTTTGAGCAAAGATTTTTTATAATGAGTCAGATTAGCTCTTTGGTAATCTAGAATAAGTGCCAAGTATTCCTGCTCATCATCAGGAAGTTTTAAAAACTCAGAGATTCCATAAATATGATCCGGAAGAAGATGTGATTTTCCATGCAGAGAATTTGAAAAATAAGATTTCTGGCAACCAGCGGATTCTGCCAATCTTGAAGTAAAGCCTTTAATATCTGAACCCTTAATGAGGGCTCGAAGATAAGCCTTATAATCTGTGTATTCGAAAAGGTTAACCATGCGTATATATATTATATACGAACAGTTAATAATTTAATAACAAATATATGGAAATGCTATATGACGCGATGTATAACATTCGAACTTGGATAGAAAATTGAAACTAATATTTAACAGGAGTACCAGATGATTCTTAACTACTTTAAAGCACTTATGATGCCTTTATCAGTGACGTTA
>JANPPO010000088.1:0-20893 GCA_031428555.1 Bdellovibrionales bacterium
TTTCGAAGATTTGCATCAAAGCTATTGCGATGCCTTCGGTCGTTACTGGAAAGATTAACAACCAGTAAGTCTGGCTTCCAAACCTTTAAGAGCTTTTGATAATCTTTCATGAGGGGCTCAATCCATGACCCGCTCACTGAAATATTAAAACTGCCGATTGTTCTATTTATTTTTTTCCTGAGTTCAGTCACTGCAATATGGGGAAACGAATTTTCGGGACCAGGAGCACCTGCCCCCCAAGTTTGAGATGTACCCATATAAGCAATTTTATAGTTGTGCTGAGAATAATCTTTTAATTCTTCAAAAGTTTTAAGCTTCGAGATTTTTCCTGCTGAATCAAAGAACTGGTAAATGTCCAGGTAGTTTATCATCGGTGGCAATGATACTGGTTTTTTCGCCCCACAAAATTCTGCAAGTTTAAAGAATAAATCACGTCTCATGATCTCGACTTTCGAAACTGCTTCGCTAGCTGCTACCTGACCGTAAGGGGTGAAGGACTTATACAGGTAACTTGGGGCTAAAATAAAGCGGTCAATAAAGCTTGCAGAAATAAGTAAAATAAAAAGGAGCAGTTTGTAAGTTATCAGGAAGAATATTCTTTTATCTTTTTGAATAACGACTAGTGAAAAGAGCGCTATCAATAGACTTAAAATAAGGACTACAGTTATAGAAAGATATAAATAATATAACTCAAACTTAGGAGCGAAACTTTCGTGCAAATTGCTATTTCCAGTCTTAACTTCGATTTCATCAACCGCCACACCTCGAGCGCCGGATCGAAATGAAAAAGTTCGATCGATAGGAAGCTTAAGCGTTTTTTCAATGATAAGTTGATTATCTAAGTAGAATGAAACTCTTTCCCCTTTAATTTTAAGCGTCACTTCGCTCGAAGAATTTTGAGGACCCAAATTCAAATATTCTTTTTCAACTATTTTATCCGATTCATCTAAAGTAAAGAAACCTGATGGGAAGTCCGCATTTTGACTGAGTCTCAATCCGTATCGGTTGTTATTCATTCCGGAAACAAAAAACCACAAAAAAGAATCTGGCTTAAGCTTCATTTTAAAGTTGAGCTGATCCCAAGGTCCAACCGCCTTCGACCAAGTGACTTCATTATGTCCATGCCACTCACCTAAGTTAAGCCGATTAAATGCAAGGGCCTGCCTTTGCTCAAAAAACTCTTGTCCACCCATTAATATTAAACGATCTAATAGTTTGAGCGAAGACCACTCACCGTTTTGAGCAATCGTATGGTTTCCCTGATGAAGCAGCTGACTTGTAAAATACGTCGAGCCTACGAAAAGAAAAAAGATAATTAAAAGTGCGACTTTTAATTTCTGCTTTTTCATACTCTTACTTCTTGGTCTATTTCAATTTCAAACACTTATTCATCGTAACTTTGATATCGTCGGACCCACAAGGGTAGAACTCTTAAGTCCAGATATTTTTGCAACTGACTTCGCGAAATCTTATTGTAAGAACTGACGACTTTTCTGCAAATTGGAGATCGACAGCTGCATTTCATCTTCCACCAGGACTTATATTTCGGAACGGTCGTCGAGTAATCATAGGTAATCTCGTCGCCAGGCTTGATTTCTCGAATCGCGAAAAGCTTACTTTCCTGGCGAATTCCTGTATTAGGATCACAACTGTGATTAAACGTTCTAGAAAGTTCATCAAGATCAATATACATTTTCCGGCTGATTTGAAAGGGATCGTCGCAGGTCTCTTCGCCTGCATCAATTCGCACATCAATTTGAGTTGCGGTCAATCTGTCGCCTGAAAGAATATGAACAAGTTCGCCGGCTTTAAAAAACTTCTTAGAGAAAACGCCCTGACCTTTATCATTTGCTTTTTTGACTTTGAAATTCATGGAGCAGCGATCCTTTTTAAAAGTGAACTTTATTTTTTCGGCTTTCCCCAAATCGCTTCTAATCTTTTATCTCGTCCACATGACGTCCGATAATATTTGTATTTAATAGGATTCTTTTTGTAATAGTCCTGATGATAATCTTCAGCTGTATAAAACTTACCAGTCGGTTGAAGCGCAACAAACACTTCACCTTTTAACTTCCCAGATTTAATAAGTTGGTCTTTGAAAGCTTCAAACTGCTTCTTTTCCTGATCATTGGAATAATAAGCGGCACTTGTATATTGCTGACCCTTGTCGCAAAACTGACCCTTTGAATCATAGGGATCAATATTAGCCCAAAATATTTTAAGCAGTTGGATGTAAGTTATTTTTTTAGGATCATAAGTCACCTCTACTACTTCAATATGCCCAGAGTCCCCTGCCGACACTTGCTCGTAAGTTGGATTAGCTTTAGGCCCGCCTGTGTATCCCGATATAACACTTGAAACGCCCTCTTTTTCGTATTTTTCGAAATCTTTTTCAATGCACCAAAAGCAGCCCGCACCGAAAATAGCCTTAGCGCTCTCTGCCGATAAGGAAATGGAAGGTAGAAACTGCAGTGTTAGAACTGAAACCAAGGATAAGAAAAAAATGAAAACTTTTTGAGTCATAGCCGGTCCTTTAAGTAAGATACAAAGTTCACTGACATATTATTAAACGCAACCACTGTGATAGCTGCGTAAAAAGAAACTACAGCTGCTTACAGTCAATTACAAAGCGATATTTCACATCACTTTTAACCGTGCGGTCGAAGGCTTCATTAATTTTTTCAGGATTAATAAGTTCAATGTCACTTACGATCCCATGCTTTCCGCAATGATCGAGCATCTCTTGTGTTTCAGGCAATCCACCAATAAGCGAACCCATCATTTTTCGACGTTTCATGATCAGTGGGAATGCGGGAAGCAAAAGTGGTTTTTCAGATGCACCCACTAAGATCAGAGTACCTTCACGTTTAATCATACCAAAGGCTTGCGCCAGATCGTGAGGCGCCGAAACAGTATCAAGAATATAATCAAAGTATCCAGCGTGTTTTGCCACTGCGCCTGAATCAGTTGTTAAAATAAAGTTGTGAGCTCCCAATTTTTTTGCGTCTGCTTGTTTGCCAGGAGATCTTGAAAGAACAGTGACTTCGGCACCGAACGACGCTGCTATCTTAACTCCCATGTGGCCCAAACCGCCAAGACCCAAGACCCCGACTCGGTCACCTTTTTTGACTCCAACATGCTTTAATGGAGAATAGGTCGTAATCCCTGCACACAAGAGCGGAGCGGTCGCCGCAAGATCTAAATTTTTCGGAATACTTAATACAAAACGTTGATTAACGACGATGTGACTTGAGTACCCCCCTTTGGTGTAATCTCCGTCTTTTGTTGGAGAGCCGTATGTTCCGACCATTCCTTTTTCACAGTATTGTTCAAGCCCTTCATCACAGCTGCTGCATGACTTGCAGGAATCAACCATGCAACCGACACCCACAGCATCACCCACTTTAAATTTTTTGACAGCGCTTCCCACTTTTTGAACACGGCCTACAATTTCATGGCCGGGAACACAGGGGTATGGCGTTGGTCCCCACTCGCTGCGTGCAGTATGAATATCAGAATGGCAAATGCCGCAGAACTCGATATCAATTGCGACATCTTCAGATCCGGGTTCTCTGCGATCAAATGAGTAAGGTACAAATGGTTTATCTGCTGCGTGATTAGCGTAGGCTTTAGCTTTCAAAATTCACCTCTTAGTTGATGGAAGTTTGATCTTAAGATCGCTTTTTATTTTCCGTCATGGGCCGCTGCTCCAGACAGGACTGTCAATTGTGGCTGGGGCATTGCAATATCCTTTTTCGAATGATCTCTATTCTCAATGGACTCCTATTTCGGCACGTATTTGTGTCTATCGTTTGGTCGATAGGTGCCGTCTTTTTGTCAAGTCAGGCCCAGGCAGGTGCCCCTCGCTGTGACAGCTATTTTTCAGAGCAAAAAATTGTAACGAGCCTCAAGGGCCAAATCACCCGAGTTATGCTGAAAGACCCTTCTCGAATTAAAAACCAGTGCGCATTAGGAACCTGCCATTTACTTGCTTGGTCACATAAGCTCGAGCAAGACTACTTTCGAGCTCAAAATCGAGCTATTGATCTATCAGCGCACTATTGGACCGCCCGCCTTTGGCAGAAGCGAGCTTTGGAAAGAATCGATGAAATACTAGCGGATCCAGCGAATTCAGATGGCTATGTTGGAAACCAAATTCTTGGAAATGTGACGATCGATTCAAGAGCCGAAATTTTAGAATTTGGCATCATTCCAGAAACCAGTTGGATTCCGAAATCAGAATTTGATTCTTGGGATGCTTCTTATGGCTTGTCACTTAAACTTCAGGCGGTAGCGGATCTATTTCTAATGCAAGCACAGCGGCTCAAAAACCCGACCAAGATAAGAAAAGCTGCCCGAAAAGCCAAAGCTCAGCTTCAACAAATCTTTGAAGAGAACATTGGGACTTTTCCATCTGAGTTTCAATTCAATGGCCAAAACTATACGCCGCAAAAATTTCAGAAAACCTTTTTCCCGCAACTTGATAAGCCTTTACTTTCGCTACACGCAGATCGCAGTACCGATAAAGAGATCAACTCAACATTCAGAGAAAACCATTCAGAGAAATTTGCTACTTTGACAAAGTTCGAGCAAACATTGAAAAAACTTATTGATCAGGGCCTTTCAGTTTTGCTGGTCTATTTTAGTGATCAAAGCTTACTTGATAAAGTGACTGGGGATCTGAAATTGCCCGAGAATGATTCAGCAGAAAAAGTATTCTACGATGGGAATCATTCTGTTGTCGTGATCGGCTATGATGTTGGACCCAACGGTCAGATTTTGACCTGGCATTTGCGAAACAGTTGGGGGCCAGACGCTCTTGATCGCGGCTATATCCACATGTCAGCGGAATATTTCCGCGATAACGCTGATAATATTATCATCCCCAACGACGAGCTAAAATCTCCGAATCTTAAGCAGTTAAAAGGAAATTAAGTCGTTTTTTCACGAACAATGCTCGTTTGCCTGTTGTTTTTGCCAATTTCCCCTGGTTCCATTGCGGAAATGCTGATTTCTCTGTAGAAAGTTGTCTATGCAAAATATCGATCAGCTTCGCTCAGAAATTGACCAAATTCATACTCAACTGGGGACGCTTTTTAAACGTCGTTTAGTTCTGACACAGAAAATTTGGAAGATCAAAAAAGCTCAAGGCCTGGCGCTTATCGACCAAACCCGCGAAGAACAAATAATTCATCAATTTGACCAATCGACTTCAGATTTGTTAGAACAAAAAGCCCTTCAGGGGTTTTTTAAATCCTTGTTGGTAGAATCAAAAAGATTCCTAGAAGGTCAGAATCTAAAATGAAATCTACGGACTTCGAACTTTTATTACCGGTCGGTCAAAAAGAAATGGCAGAAGCTGCTATTCAAAATGGCGCCGATGCCATCTATGTCGGATTTCCAGGATTTAATGCCCGCGGCAGAAGTTATGATTTCGAGCTAGAAGAACTTAAAACCATTATTGAAATGTGCCATCTGAATGGCGTTAAAGTAAATTTAGCTTTCAATATTGTGATTTTCGAAAATGAACTTACCCAAGTTATCGAAGCAATTAAAAAAGTATTGCCACTAAAGCCTGATGCCTTGATCGTTCAGGATTTGGGTTTGGTGCGAATTATCAAAGCCATTTGCCCAGAGCAAGTGGTCCATGGTTCAACTCAAATGACGATCACAAATGATCTTGCGATCGAATTGTTGGAAGACTTAAATATCCGCCGCTTCGTTTTAGGCCGGGAAAATTCATTATCTGAAATCAGACTTATTACCGATAGAACTAAAAAAGAACTAGAAGTCTTTGTTCACGGTGCCCTGTGCGTGTCTTATTCGGGCCAGTGTTTTACTTCGGAAACTTTAGAGGGTCGATCTGCTAACCGCGGACAGTGTGCCCAAAGCTGCCGCTTCGGTTACGAACTGATCGTCGACGGAGAAAAGAAGAATCTTGTCGACAAAAAGTATTTGGTATCTCCGCATGATCTTTGTGGCTTAGCTGAAATTCCAGAACTCATGAAGTTAGGTGTTAAAAGCTTCAAGGTCGAAGGTCGTTTGAAAAGCCCTGATTACGTGGCGCAGGTTGCAAAATCCTTTCGGACTGCCATCGACAAAACAATTCGGAATAACTTTTTATCTCCTGAACAAGTGCTCTTAGAAAAAAATAAAATGGAAGTTGAATACTCTCGTGGATTTTTCCCTGGCTGGCTTCACGGAGTTAATCATCAAGAGCTCGTTGCCGGCACTTTTGCTTCCCACCGGGGGCTTGAGATTGGCAAAATCGTTTCTGTAAATCGGAATTCTTTAACGATTGAACTCAGACAGACCCGCCTTGATATTGAAAACGGCGATGGCTTGCTCTGGTTCGAAAGTACTGCAAAAAAAGGTTCTTCTGTTTATGCAAGCAGAACTAGCGGAAAAACTTTAACGGTGGAATTTTCAAATTCGACTGTGGTCAATCAAACTGCAGTTGGATCTTTGGCTTACTTAAATCATGATAAAAGTCAGAAAAAAGAAATCGAAAAATCCTTAAACGACAAAAGCACTTTTAAAAAAATTGATGTTCAAGTTACGTTAACTTTAGAAGAAGGCAATCCACTTGTTGCTGAAGTTCAAGATGACCGCTTCTCTGTTAAGTTATCAACTGAAAGCGTTTTGGCTAAAGCTCAGAATAAACCTCTGAACCAAGAGATGTTGTTTGATGAATTCTCATCCCTTGCAAACACTGTGTTTAAGTTGGATTCAAAATCTTTTAAAACGAATTTATCCAAAGAATCTTCTTTATTTTTAAATCATAAAGAAATAAAAAATCTTCGCCAGAATCTATTCGCAAAGCTTAGCGATCTTCGTAAGCAAAATAAAATTGAAAGTCAGAATCCCGTGACGCTGCATGATTTTGCTATTACGGGAAAATCATCCGTAACTCCCGCTTCACTTAATCAGAGTTTTTCTAGCGTCGGACTCAATGTCTTATTAAGAAATAAAGAACAAGTGGCTGATCTTGCACTTGCAATAGAAGCTGGCAGCATCAAAGCGTCACAGCTTAGAACTGTTTGTCTTGATTTTGAATTTGGTCGTGATTATCAAAAGTCAGTTGATCGCCTGAAAGCCCTTCACTTAAAAGTGGGAATCGCAACGACCCGAATTTTGAAGCCTCAGGAATATATCAATCTTAAAATTATCCACTCGATGAATCCGGATTTTATACTGGTTCGCAATTTGGGCGCACTTTATTATTTCAAAAATATTCAAAAATTCAGCGGAGAACTGAAAGGTGATTTTAGTCTGAACGTGACAAATCATCAGTCCTTCAATTACCTGATTCAAAAAGGCCTCGACACGGTTTGTTTGTCTTATGATCTCAACTTGGAACAAATGAAGGCTCTTCTGCAAAATATCGATGCGACCAAAGCAGAAGTCACAATTCATCAATCAATGCCCAGCTTCCACATGGAGCACTGTGTGTTCGCGGCGTTCCTAAGTAAGGGTAAGAGCTATAAAGATTGTGGCAAGCCTTGCGAGAAGCATAAAGTGCAATTAAAAGACGAGTTCGGTCACTTTCATTGGATCAAGCCAGATCAAGAGTGCCGAAACACGATGTTTAATTCGAGTGCTCAAACAGCTTTGCCGTATTTAGAGTCTTGGAAGAATCTGGGACTTGGCGAGATTCGCTTCGAAGCACTACACGAGTCTGGCGAAGAACTGATTCGAAAGATTAGAAATTACGTTGATGTCCTTGAAGGCGAAAAAAATGTGACCGAAGCTTTAAGAGATCTCAAAACCACAGAACTTTACGGTCTGTCGCCAAGACAGCTCGATAAAAGCGAAGAGTTCCAAGCTCGTAAAAAAGACCACCGCTTTTTATAGAATAAAAAAGGCGAAGAGTATTTCCTCTTCGCCTCAGTTAAAACTCATTTTTAAAAAACAATTAGTTCATGCGGCTTTCGTCAAGCGCAACAACCATTCTGTTGATACCTAAGTTGAAACCGAAACCTTTAACTAACTGGAGTGATATGTTCATAGTCACTGATGGAAGATCTGCGTGAACCGCAGTCATCGCGCCTACGCCACCCACAAATGCAACACTGCCTTGTAATACAGCGTAGCGACCTAATAAAGCTTCCGGGTGATTATTCAATAAAGAAAACTGACCTGTTACACCCTTCATTTCCATACGGCTTAAAGAGATATTGGCTGAAATGGGTTTAGCATGCATTGATACTTTGATTGGAAGGCTTACTTTTTCGCCCATAGTGCTAACGCAATTCAGATTACCTTTAGCGTGATAACGGTAGTAACCCACTATCAATTTAACTCCGGTTGATCGACCAGAAAAGCCCATTGAACACGCCCATGCTTCCGGTGAAGAGCGTGAGTCGGCTTGAGCGTACGCTCCTGCAAATAGGAAAGTGATCGCGATAAGTAAGTGTTTCATTTATACCTCCAAGTATAATAATTAAATTTTCCGCCTGATTGCGGGTTTCATGGAGATTTAATAGTTTAAACAATTACTTGATTCAATCATGGATCTTGCATTCGTGTTCGATCACATTTTTGAAATTAAAAGATCATGGCATTTGCCACGATTTTCTAAATACTCGTGGGTATAAATTGCAAATCGCCAGATATTTGAAACTCAGAGTTACCGACCAAAAATGGTCCGCGAAGATTATACAATTTACGTCAAAGTAAGAATCAGGGAAATCAACTTTTGATTGTCGATAGGTTTGGACAAATGGGCGTCAGCTCCAGCGCTGATGCATCGATCTCTCTCTTCCTTCATTGCATGGGCTGTCAAAGCAATGATGGGACCTGTGTATTCACTTTTTCTTAATAGCTCGATCGCTTCAAATCCATCCATTACGGGCATTTGAATATCCATTAGCACTATATCGAATTGTTCGCTCAAAGCTTTTTGAACACCGAGAGCGCCATTTTCTGCTTCAGTGATCTTGGCCCCTTTTTTCGAAAGAATGGTTTTGAGTAAAAATCGATTGTCGTCTGAATCGTCGACGACCAAAACTTTAAGACCCGTTATATCATTCGATATTTTCACTTCGCCTTGCTTTCCTGATTCTGGGGCAGAAACTGAAACGAGGCCCTCACGACTGTTAGGTAAAGATATAATAAACTCGCTCCCTTTGTCGACAGAGCTTTTCGCAAGCCTGACATCACCACCTAATGCTTGCGCTAATCGTTTAGAGAGAGCCAATCCCAAACCAGTTCCCCCGAATTGGCGCGACCGATTGTGATCAATTTGATTAAAAGGCTCAAATAAAGTGTTTTGATCGGCAGCAGAAATACCAATTCCAGAATCTTTTACCGATATTTCTAACATTTTATCACTTTGTTTGTGTTCTTTTATTTCAACTTGAATAGTGCCGGCCATGGTAAATTTAATTGCGTTGCCAATAATGTTAATTAAAATCTGGCGCAATCGAATATCATCCGTGAAAAGATGCAAGTCCTCACCCGTTTTTGGGTAATCAATCGTTAAATTTTTCTTCAAACTCTGAATTTTCAAAAGTGTGATAATCTCTTCAATTAATGCGGATACATTGACAGCTTTTTTTTCAATTACTAACCGGCCAGCTTCAACTTTTGATAGATCTAAAATATCATCGATGATCTGAGATAGTGCTGAACCACTGCGTTCGATAATGTTTAAATACTTTTCAAAACTTGCAGGATCTAAGTTTTTATCTCTTAACATTGCAGTGAAGCCCAAAATGGCACTTAAGGGAGTTCTGATTTCATGGGACATATTCGCTAAAAAGGAACTTTTGAGTCGGCTCGTTTCTTCTGCGAGGTCACGTGCGTTTTTAAGTTCATTTTCGAATCTAATTTTATCCGTGACGTCTTGATGAATGATAACGACTTCTCTGACTGTTTGGGATTCATCCAATATAGGATGAATATAAGCTTCGACCCAACGACCTTTCGTATCTGAAATGGATGCCGTATCATAAAAAATAGCTGGAATTTTTCCACTTTTACCACGAAAGCCAGCTTCAATTATCGGCATAATTCCACGATCTATCAGTTGTTGATCTTCCAACATGTTGTATTTTGTTAAAATGAAGTCATTTAAAACTTCGTCTGAAACTCCCCACAATTCCTTCCATGCAGAGTTTACCTGAATGGTTTTTCCATTTGGCGAAAGTAATTGCACGCTTAACGGAGATTGTTCAAACAGAGTTCTAAATCTTATTTCGGATTCATTTAATTCTTTCGTCCTTGTGCTGACGCGAGTCTCGAGATCCTTTTGTAAAGCCTCAAGTGCCTTCGACGATCGTTTCATTTCCGTAATATCATGCATAGCTATTACGGCACCTAATTTTTTTCCGTTAGAATCAAAAATCGCCTGGCCACTACACTGCACGATCCGTGTGTAGTCCGGTGCTTTAATCACCATCTCGACATTTTTAACGATCTCGCCACTGAGAGCGCGAAACAACGGGACATCGGCCTTACCCAAAGGAGTGACACCATCAGCATGAAATAAGTGATAACTTTGCGCCCATTCGTCGGCGTGAATCGAAGTTTCTGGCATACCATGAAATTCCCGAGTCGCTCGATTGAAAGTCGTCAGAATTCCATTCGCATCACACGCGACGACACCTTCTGCCAGATTTTCAAGTACAGCAGCTAAAAATCCAGTAATTTCTGGGAGATCCTCACCGGTCGAACGCATAAGCAAAAACTACTCTAAATTCGTCGGTTTGTCCAATAACGCCATAAAGTCAGAGAATCCCGTGTCATAACCTTTTTATATGTAAAAACATTGTACAGACGGGATTTTGGATCGCCTGAGGTATAATAGCCAACTCGAAACGGTGTGGTTTCGAAAGAACTTAAAATTTGGAGTGTTATGAAAAAGAATCTATTCTTCATAGTTTTGCTAACTGCATTTGCAATCACAGCAGAAGCGGGTCGACTAACCGAGCCTCTTCTTACAAGACCCTTTGCCCGTCAGGTTGAATTTCCTGAAAAATGTCGAGCCGAAGTAAGTCAGGCCGTTTTAAGCCTGATGAATTCTGAAGGTTATCGCGTTCGGCAAGATGGACCGATTAAGACGATCAATCTTTATCAAATACGAGTTCGTGGCGCCGTATACGGAGGCTCTCAATATGTGTTCGAAGCTATGAGACTCATTGGTAAGCACTATGACCCGGCTCTTGGCTACATGATTCCAGAAGTTCATGAAAGATACTTTAATGTTTATCGTGGTGAGCTTTTTGTTAGTTCAACTGGATGCTCAGTGAAGAATGTCCGATATTTCAAAGAAATAACGACCGATTAAGTTTTAGCCAATCAAGTTATTTTTTTACGACAAGTCGAAATTCTCCGAGTTAGATCTGCAAAAGCGTAGTGAATCTTGAAAAATTGCGACTATCGAACTATACAAGGAACTTCCATTTAGCTAAATTTGTTCGCTTAGGCGAAAACTAGTTTTTGAGTCTGGGGGGACTAAATGAACACTGTCTATTTTAAAAATAATATCCTTAAAACTTTTGTTACCTTAGCTTTACTTGGCTTCTTAAGCGCGTGTGCTTCAGAAGCTGAAAAACAAGAGCGACGAGAAAACTCATTTGATTTATCCGGCGATTATAAGACCTCCATGTCAAAAGGCTCAGAACTCGATATGAATTTACAAATTCAAAATGAGTCCGGCCGACATAATATAGTCGCATACGTGGAAAGACTGAATCCCATTTCTGCTAAAGAAATTGCTCTTCTTAAAGCGCAAGGAATTAATCACGAAACCGTTTCGTCTCATTTCAAAAATAAAATGGTGCTTGGCAAGGGGTCAGATGGCTATCGACTGGATGGCGGTGATAATATTTCGACTGACTTCGGAGAATCAAGTCAGTTCCATGTTTGTACTGCTGCTCTAAAATATAATACTGAATATGAAGTCTCTTATTGCATAGCGGGAACAGCTTTGAAAAGTTCAAAAACGATGAAAGGAAATCTCTCTCTTCATTGGCACCGTCAACGTCCTGTCACCGTTGATGGTAAGGCTTCCACTGAACATACCTCTGGGAATGCGAGTCTCGCCTTTAAGTCGGACATGAGTCTCATATTTTATAAACAGTATTTGGGAATCTGGAGCGGTGAAGTTCATTCAACTTTGGGGAATGTGAATACAGAATCGTTCAAAAAAATGATGATACGAGAAATTTCTGATAATGCATTTGAAACTAGCATTCCGGGGCTTAACTCGTTTTCCTACCAAAATGAGACTTACACCTATGAAGCTCGGTATAGCCAACTGTTACTCGATTACCTTAAGAAGCCCGAGTACCCCGCAATCCAAATGGGATTCAAAGGACCAAACGGTAAAAGAATTGTCTGGATCGGCCAAATTTGGAGTCTCGGAAATTTCACGGGCTCGATCACTTTGATTATGCCAGATACGCAAGTCGATATCGGCACTTTCAGAATGAAGAAAGATTAAATGAATTTTGGTTGCGGCAGTTATCGAAAATCTGCCTGCCGCTTCATATTTTCAATATACCAAGGCTCGACGCTTTTCCAGTCTTCAAGCGTAGAGGGTGAAAATCGACCTTCAGCGATCATCGCATTCATCCAGTTGAAAACAAGTGCTAGACGATATTGGTAAAAGACTTCGAAGCGACTCTTAGATTGGTTTGAAACAGAGCGCACACTTTCGTAGCCTCTAAAATAATTCTCAATAATTTTCTGCCTGTCATTCTCATTTTTGGCGAGTTTTAAAACTGTCGAAAGGGAAGCTGCCACATCGTACATAAACCAGTGATAACAAGAGTCATCGTAATCGAAAGAAACAATTTTGCCTTCAACGACAAAGAAGTTCCCGCGGTGAAGATCACCGTGTATGAGCCCGTAATTTTCATCTTCTTTATCTAGTTGGGAAAGCCAGTCGACGCATTCTAGTAGCCTTTTGCTTGGAACTTCGGATGAAGACTTTGAGAATGACATGGCCTTTACCTTAATTGCATCAAGTTCCCATTGTGGTCTCAGGTTTAGCGAAGATTCAGTTTTCCCGAAGGCAATTGAATGATTGTGAAGTTGCGCAAGATAAGCCCCCCATTTAAAAAGAAAGTCAGGCTCTAAAGACTCCTCGTCAGATGCTTTTTCACCATCGATCTTCTTAAAGACCGTTGCAAGAAACTTTTTATTCTGAAAGTTGATTTCCTCAACAAGTCGTTTATTTTTTGAGACGATAGGTACGGCCAAAGGAAAATCTTTTCGCGCTAGGTAATCCAAAAATGAAATTTCGGCGATAACTTCACTTTTTGTTCGATGATCACCCGGGGTAAGTCGCAAAACCAAATCTTCGGAAGAGTTTGCGGAAAAATAAATATGATTCGCAAGATAGCGATGAAAAATTGGAAACTTTGTTAATTCCCAACACGCCTGTGCTAATTTTAGATGATCGGAACTGGGTTCTTGTTCGGCGAGCTTTAAAATTGAATTCACGATGTCAGTTTTTGCTTCTGTATATGCTTCACGATCCCTTGAAAATTTGTAAGCCAACTCTTGTTTCAGCAAAGAATAGGCCTGCGTTGACTCGGGGTGCGCCCTGAGGTAATTCCGGAAGAGTAGTTGATTTTTGAATGCCTCATGATCTTTTTGATAAAGATGGACATGATGGGTGCGCCCCGCCCCACCCACTAAGGGTAAACCTTTAACAAAATAAAAGTGCCCCGCCTTTGGATTTTCTCGCCAGTAGCTATAGCCCATCTTTTCGAGCGGAGCGATAAATTGTTTTGCCGCCTCGAGCGAGTCGACACCGATCAGTAAATCTAAGACGGGTTTTGCCAATAGACCCGGTACGGCCGTGCTTCCGACATGTTCGATTTCAAAATTTAAATTTGGTACAGCCGCACGAATGGCCACGATTTCTTCGCGAGCCATCCCGGGCCATTTCTCATTATAGGGCACTAAAACTATAGCGTCATCACTCATGACTCAAACTCTTCCAAAATTAAATTTGAAAACCTGCAACTCTATTTGTTACTCAATTTGTTCAAAATTAAATGAGCCCATTGAACAATTATACTCTGTGCCGCATCCATATTTTTTTGATTTAGTTCTTTTAGTTTTTCATCATTGCGGTCGCCAATTGTAAGTCCGTGATCTCCACCGACAACAACAGTTTTGACATTCCCTTTGGAGTCTTTTAAGAAATCATACAAAAATGGAATCGGACAACTATCAAAATCTTGATCACCGAGCAAAAATACGATGTCTCGAGTCTCTAGTAATAACTTCGGATAATTCTTCTCGCCACCATTTGTCGGTTTTTCTAATTCATTTCCCTTATCGTCATACCAATTGGCGCAAATTGGAGTTAATAGCATAAGCCCAACCGGCTTAGGATTCTGGTTAAAATATTTAAACGAGACGACTGAACCCATTGATTTTCCAGCTACGATAATTTTATTCGCATCGATCTTAATTTTTGAGCCAAGAAATTCAATCACGCTCGAAAAATCTTCTAACTCGTCTTTCAAATCCTGCGAAGGTTTTCCGCCTTCCGAATAATAGGCCCAGTCAAAGCGAACAGCCGAAACACCGCTGGCGGCCAATTTTTCAGCTAGGCCTTTAGTTAACGGAAGATCCATATTGTATCCACGCCCTGGTGCCAGCACCACTGCAGCCGATGCCCCTTCATTATCTGAATAATGAATAAAGCCCTTCACTATTTTCCCCCGGGGGTTAGTCACCACAAACGATTCAACAGTAAGCCCAAAAGAAGAACTGTAGAAAAAAAACAAACTGCCAAAAACTATGATTAAATTTTTCAATTGAACCCCCGTATGATTTTGATTCCAACGATCAAAAGAACCATGCGTCGAATAGAAAGTAAAACCTATTCGTCATGCGACGCAACTCAAGCGTCGGGAAAGACTTCCTTCGCTACCCGATAAGTATTGGCGTAAGCAATAACGGTTAATTCGATTGGTTCAGCGTACCCACCGCCCAGTGCTAGCGATATGGGGATCTCGTGGTCTCGTGCGTATTCCAAGACCATTCGATCTCGTCGCATGAGTCCATCGAGAGTTAAATTCATTTTTCCCAGTTTATCTTCTTTAAGTGGATCAACACCCGTCTGATAGAAAATATAATCGGGACCGAATTCTTTTACCCTTGCTAACCCCTGCACAAGATTTTCTAAAAAAACCTCGTCGGTTGCACCTTCAGGCAAAGCAATATCCAAGTGAGACGGTATCTTAATAAAAGGATAATTTTTTTCACCATGCATGCTAAAAACAAAAACGTCAGAATCATCTTTTAAAATGCTCGAGTTACCGTTTCCTTGATGAACATCTAAATCAATAATCGCAATTCTTTTAGCAAGCCCATGTTTTTTCAAGTAACGGGTTGCGACTGCGATATCGTTAAAAACGCAATACCCTTCACCGCGATCGGCATGGGCATGATGAGTCCCGCCAGCTAAATTTCCAGCGATTCCATCATGAAGAGCCGCTTTGGTTGCTTCGAGTGCCCCGCCGACTGTGACGCAACTTCTGACATAAAGTTCGGGGCTCCAAGGAAAACCAATTCGCTTTATAATATTAATATTCACTTCACCGGTGCGAACGGCTTCAACGTATTCGGCAGTGTGCGCAAGCTGAATCAGATCTTCAGAAGCCATGGGGCTTTCGTAAAGTTCAATAGGCTTAACAATCTGATGATCGATTAGGTAATTACGCAACATTCTATACTTCGCCATTGGGAAACGATGATCCCCTGGAAGCGGCAAAGTATAGTGATCAGAATAAAAAATACGCATTTTAAAAATAAACTGCGTATTGAACAAAGAAATCGCGTAATGAAATTTCGTCCGGTACCGGAGGAACGCGCGGGCTTTTAGCTAAAGATTTCTGTAATGCTTCTGAAACTTGAAAAAGAGGACCTTTCACATCGACTAACTCGATCAGCCCTGCCTTGGTAATTTTTAAGCGCACTAAATAAGTTCGCTTGTCCCCACCTTCGAGCATCGCCTGCTTCTTTTTGTGGAGAAGGGTTTTCCATAACATATTTAAATAAGGATGATAATTTCCTGAATTCAAAGAAATCACTTTTTGGGGAACTGCCTCTTCAGCCACGTCACCTGCTTCGGCTTGTACATGCGTTGCCTGTTGATCTTGCGTTGGCTTGATATGAGTCAGTTGCCTTTTTTTTGCTACAACAGGACGAGCCACTTTCGCTTCTTGAGATAAAACTTCAACTTCTACACTTTGCGTCCCTTGGCTTTGCAAGTTGGGCGAGGTCGCAAAATGAGCGACCGCACCAGCATGCAGAGCGAATGAAATGATCACAAAGCGAGTAAACATTAAAACACCAAACTTAATCCCGCAAATAAGCTGCGAGGTTGACCGGGTTCAATACCATTTGAGCGAATTCTAGAAAAATATTTTTCATCTAAAAGGTTTTGAACTCCATAAAGGACTTTGCTTTCTTCAGATCCCCATAGTTTTCCAATTCCATGCTCGCCGGTCAAATCATAAAGCGAATAACGAGGAATTTTAAAGTTCGCAGTATGCGCATCATCACCGTAGTGCTTCTCAACCCATTGCCCCTGGAGGCGCACTGAAGATTTATTTCCGTACATGTGGCTTAAGCCAGCGCGGATCAAACTTGATGGAGAATATTGAGTTGCATTGCCTTCTAATGCACCTGTCGTAATCCGAGATTTGAGCCATGCTCCACCCAAATGGAGATTGAAAGAATCATTCAGAGCACTGGAAAGTGAAACATCCATCCCTTCACTTTCAGAGGCTCCGATATTTTCTAAAACATTTCCATTTCGGCCAAATTGGTTTGTATAATTAATTTTGAAGACGCTGATATCCGCCTCAATTTTAGCAAACTGACCTCGGATACCGACTTCACGCGACCAAGTCTTTGCTTCTTTAATGTCTTCACTGATGAGGTCGCCCGTTCCCAATGGAACAGTGTCTTGATAAGCCGGTGGCTTATAACCTTCTGAAAGATTCACATAGGTTTGATAATCTTTGGCCAATTGGTATTGCAATCCTAAACCTAATAAGCTGATGGATTCGGTCTCACTAAAATTTCTTAAGGGAACTGCTGAACCCGCATTTTGTTTTTCATCGACTTTTTGCTTAATCGATTCAAAGCGCACACCAGGCGTTACTGTTAGACGACCTGATTTAAAAGCATTTTCTAAAGCTAAAGCCTGAGTTTCTGTTTCACGGTCGATTGATTTAGTCTGCGTTCCCGAACTTGCAGTCGGCGATGCACCGGTTTCCTGACGAAACGGTGACTGAGTTGAAGTTGCCGTTAAAGCAGCCGTGAAATGATGAGTTTCACCAAGTAGATCGTAAGTTTCCAAGTATCTTGAATCCACACCGTAAGTATTAAATTTCTGCACTTGAATTGTGTTTGTTGTCCCAACTGCAATTCCACCAAATGCAGGATTTCCACCCAAGCCTTGACGGAAACTTCCACGCTCTAAGCTTGTCATCCAGAATGTCGTTGAAGTTGTTCTTCTAGAAGTCCAATCTTCCTCCCAAGTAATTCCCATTGCCTGGCGGTCAATTTCTAAACGATCATTTTCCAAAGTTGTTTTCTTGTAACCATCGTCCAGAGAATAAACGTTAGCTCCTGAAGTTCGAGCCAAACCCCCAGCTTCGCCAAAGCGACCTTGGTAAACATCGAGATCTAAAATCACACGGCGATTTTGTTTGGGATTCCAACTGAAGTTAAGACGTGGGTTTAAAATTTTGGAATCATTATTTTTCTCTCTAAAGCCTTCTGTACCTCTGGCGTGAAAAGCTCCTAGATAGCCCCACTTTTCTTTTCCACCCGTTGCTTCTGTGTAAGTGCTATAGCGACCAAAACTTCCACCCAAATTTCGAGTCAGGATCCTGCCCTCTTGCCACTGGTTCGGCGAACTTCGCAATTTAAAATTCAAAGCACCACCCGGTTGTGGACCAAAAAGAAGACCCGCGCCACCGCGGTAAAATTCGATTTTCGAAAGAGCTTCTGTTGGCGGGCTATAATAAGCCGCAGGATACCCGTAGGGATCTGCTGCCATGGGAATTCCATCTCGCAACATCAATATATTAAAACCTTCGTGCGGATCACCCAATCCCCGAGTCGTCATACTGATGAATGATTCGTTATTCACTTCTGAAGTCATCAGTCCTGGAATCTCGGCGATTGTTTGACGGTAGTTATTATTAGGAACAACGGGAATGTTTTTTTCATTCACAGTTGTGACTTTTTTGCCAGATACGATTTTTTTCTCATTCACCGGTTGTGCCGGAATGTTTCGAGTCGTGGATTCTAAAGTCATGGCCGGCAATTCGTAGGCCTGAGAACCTTCTTGAGCCACAGTACCCTGGCTAACGGCACTTTGAGCAAATGCTGCTTGAGTGAAAAGAAATGACGATAAGATTAAGCTGCTGAACATGATGCCTCCGAAATTAGAAGTCTCATATCTATAAAGAAAAAATTCATTCCGTTAGAGTTAACTGGTGTTTAAGGCCTAATTGAAACCCAATTGAGGGAAAGATGAAAAGCTATTGATAAACGCCCCTAGAGTATCCTATTTAGTAAGCAAAGGAGGTCGCCCATGAGACCAGAACTACGACAAAGAATGATCCAGCTCCATGTGATATTAGCCGGATTCTTCCTACCCATGGCTGCAACTTTTGCTATCACTGGCGGTCTTTATACATTCGGCATAAAGGGTGATTACGACACAATTCAGTTGTCTCCCAATTTACAGCTTCCCGCCGAGCCAAAACTTTCAGAAGCTCTTGCTGCTGCGAAAGCTATTTTAGAAGAACAAGGTATCAAGTCATTTCCAAAAGGATCGCCCGCGATTAAAAAAGTCGGTACTTCTTGGCAATTCGAATGGACTGGAATCACTTACGACTTCACTTTAGAGCCCACAGCTGAAGCTTCCGTTTTTAAAGCTGCAATTAAAAAAACTTCCCCCCATCGATTTTTTGTTCAACTTCATAAAGCAAAAGGCGGACTCGCTTTCAAAATCCTAGCAGGCGCTTGGGCAATAGGACTTATCTTACTTTTTGTGAGCGGAGTTTTGATGGCTTTTGCAATGCCCAAACTAAAGAGACAACTTTACTTAAGCGCATTTTTAGGATTTCTAGCCTTCGCGGCATTAGCATTTATCAGCTAAAAAAAGCCAAACCCCTAGACAACCGAACAGCTCAAGACGCCCGAAGGGTGTCCTCGGCTTGAACTTTGCAATCTTAGAAAGCTGTGAAAACTTCATCTTCAATCTATTTGCTGGTTGTTACAATGTGTCTCATAGTGAAACAGAGTTTTGCTGTTGTGGCGCCGACGAATGTTACTCGTGACGTTTCTAGTAACGTCTGCCTGGAAAAAGAAATTGCAATTTATGTTGTGAAAAGTACGCCCATACATGCCACTCTCATAGTTCCCAATTTATACTTAGGCTTGGACCTTGAATTTCCAGGTTATTCTTATGTGCAATTTAATTGGGGCAGCGAAGATTATTACCGCGCCGGAAATGACATTATCGGCCTAATCTTGGCCTCACCACAGGCCATGCTGACCGAAAGTAAAGGCGCAGTTCTGATTGATCCCATCCATGAAGTTCACATTGGCCAAATGGGAAGCTATTTGCCCATGGTTAAAATAATGATTGATGAAACTGAGCTTAAAAAACTGAATAGGATACTTTCAAATTTTATCGCTTGGGATAGTTCTGGCAAATTGGCGCTACTAGCGAATGCTCCAGATTTTGGTCCCTATCCTCAGGAAGCAAAATTTTATAAAAGCACTGTTCCCTACAAGGGAATGAATTTTACTTGTAATGGTATGGTCGCCCGAGTTCTTTCAAAAACGGTCTCGAGTTTTGGTCAGTTTGAATCTAAATTGGTTGGGCCCTTGATGAATTATCTTAAATCACTAACCCATAAAAATAGTTGTATCAACCAGGTTGGCAGACCTATCTAACTTATTGTTCTGAAATGAATTTCTTCATTGCTGTGTAAGTACTCTGGAAAATTTCATCTTGGGTGAATGCATCGCGATTCTTGACGCCCCTAATACTTAGTTCCACTCCTGAAATATCCAGTTCTTCTAGCAGATGAAGGTGACTAATTTTTTCCTTTTCTCCAGTGAAAACTATTGATTTTCCATCTTGTAAGTTTTGACTAAATTTATCAATTGCTCGCGAATCAATAACTTCATCGTGTTCTGAATAGATAATAAGAGTTTTGGATTTAATACTTGCTCCCAACTGCTCAATTTGATCAATCTTAGCAAAGAACTTTGAAGCCGCCACATCATGATTTCCATGACTAAAATATTGTCGGGTTGAAAAACGATTGCGAACAGAGCCTATCATTTTAGCCAGCGAACAACCTCCGCTTAAAAACTTTTCGACAAGAATACTGTTTTCAGGATCATTTTCAAAACCAGAAAACTTCTTCAGCAAAGACTGAACCAACCGCAGTTGGCCCATGCAAGCCCAGTCATCGCCACCGTTTGATATTAAGAGCGCAGGCGAAATAAGAAGTAACTTTGCAATCTTGTCTGGATATCGTTGCGCGAGGCCAATAGCGGCCATTCCACCCATTGAGTAGCCTTGCAATATGACGGGCTTTCCGAGGGCAAAAGCTAAATGCAATGCGAGCTCCGAATCCAGTAGCCACTGGGAAGGTTTGACTTGAATAAAATCTTCGGGTTTCGAGTCTAATTCATGAGCTGTAAATACTGGTGCAATAAAATTCAAATCTCTATTTTTGGTCACTTGAGAATGGAAAAGACTAAGCTCGGAAGGATCCATCGTAAAACTATGTAAATAAAGAAGTGTCGCTTTGGCATTCGGTCGAATTATACTTTTAGCTAAAGGCGTATCACGAGTATATTTCTCAAGTATATCGAGCGC
>JANPPO010000089.1:0-11868 GCA_031428555.1 Bdellovibrionales bacterium
TAGCTTTAGTTATTCAACTCAAGAAGAGACCGTTTTAGAAATAGGTGGACCTAACTTAGTTGCTGCACTTGAAAACAGTAATTTGCTACTTGAATTGAGAATCGCAAATCTGATTAAAAGAATTAATCTTTCGGCTATTAATGCGAACACCTCAATCCATGAGGGCAATCGAGTTCTAGTAACGAATCCTTGCCCCAATATTGATGCTAGTGCAGCCGATCTATTTACATGTTTTCGTAAAGGTCTTCAGACTGAATCCACGATCGGCAGAGATGACGATGGCGATGACCAGCTAGATGTCGGAGAAGATTCTGTCGATTAATTAGCCGAGACTTGCTAGCAGATTCATTAAATTTTTTTAAACTCATTTTCGCTAGATGAACGTACTACTTGCGTAAGTCGCTTGCTCTTCCTACTTGAAAAACCCGATACCTTGGATCAACATGATTAGACTCTAGTTAGTAGGTTCTTATGTTTAAATGGATCTTTTCGCTACTCTTGATATTAGCTTCTAGCTTAATTGGCTACAAGGTCTTCTATTTGGGGTACACACCCGAACTTATGCTTCCGGAAAAAGGGTATCGGGTTCGTTATATTCTTTCGGGTGAGTCAGATAAGACAAACATAAACTTAAAAGCATATATACCAACTGAAGATTTTCGTCAGCGAATTTTTGATGAAACATTTGCGAACGATCGTTTTGCGCTTCAAATTGATGGTGAAGGCTTTTTGCGGCAAGCAGTTTGGGCAGGAGCAGAAGTTGAGGGTCCTTTCAAGGTTGAATACCGGTTCTCTGTTTTAGCTAAGGCAGTCTCGTGGAATATTGATCCATCTCTTGCGGTAAGTGAGAATTCGACTCAAGATTTAGAGCTTTACTTACAAGAGACCGATTTGATTCAAGTGCAAAGCCCCCAAATCGCAGAACTTTTGAAACAAGTTGTTGGACCGCAAGCCAATGTTTTAGAGATCGTTAAAAAATCTTATGACCATATTGTTGCATACGAAACATTGGCTTTTAAAGGTAGCACGAGTGCTTTAACTGCATTAGCGCTTGGAAAGGCATCTTGTAACGGCAAAAGTCGATTGCTTGTTGCTCTACTAAGACGAGCTGGTATTCCAGCGCGGGTAGTAGGCGGTTTAGTTATGGAAGATGACCGCAAGCGGACGAGCCATCAATGGGTAGAAGTTTTTATCCAAGGTCACTGGGTCAGTTTTGATCCAACCAATAAACACTTCGCGAGCATTCCATACAATTACCTCAAAATTTATGAGTCCGATCAGGTCTTATTTTCCCACACGAGTGATATCGCATTTGATTGGTCTTTCAATATTAATTCGTTTGTTGCGCCTTCAGCCAATCTTCACCGATTGAAAGAAACAGAACTCAACGCCTTGGATCTTTTCAAATGGCTTGATAAGACCGGAGTTCCGCTAGGTATCATCAATATTTTGCTTGTGATTCCTATTGGTGCGTTAGTCGCAACTTTTTTTCGAAATGTCGTAGGTTTGCAAAGCTTTGGAACTTTTCTACCAGCACTGATAGCTGCCGCGGCCCAAGAGACCGGGGTTTGGTGGGGGTTGTTGGGGTTTACAAGTGTGATCCTTGTGCTTTCAGTAATTCGGGCGGCTTTTGAAAAACTGGATCTTCTACACACCCCAAAGCTTTCGGCCATGTTAACTGTCGTGGTTATTTTGCTTTTGATGTTTAGCGTTCTTTCCGTGAAATTCAATTTTACAGACTTAAGTCGATTGACGCTGTTCCCAATCGCCATTTTGACTCTAACTACAGAAAGATTTTCCTTAACTATTGAGGAAAAAGGACTTTTCAAAGCTTTTTTAATTCTTTTTCAAACGCTAGTCGTTACGGCCATTTGTTATGCGTTCATGAGTAACTTATTTTTGCAGACAGCCTTTCTAGCTTTTCCCGAATTAACTCTTTTTGTTATTGCATTGAATCTTTGGCTTGGACGTTGGATGGGATTGCGAGTATCGGAGCTTTGGAGATTTAGAAGAATTCTTCTAAAGAGCACGACATGAAATTCAGACAATTTTTCCAAACCATCATGAATGCAGAAAATGAAATCCTTGGGATGAATAGACGTAATTTGGAATTCGTACGTAAGTATAATAAACGCTGCGATTTCCCTTTGGCTGACGATAAAGTCGTTGCAAAAGAGTTTTTCGGTCGGATCGGGATTCCAACAGCAAGAACTATAAAAGTTTACTCGAGCATGTTTGAACTTAGAGATTTTGATCAAGATGTGAGTGAATCAGAATTTGTAATTAAGCCTGCCTGCGGTAGTCAGGGAAAAGGCATTACCGTTGTTTGTTCCCGTAACAAACAAACTTACCAAACTGCAGGTGGTCGTTCGTTTACACTTGAAGACCTTAAGCGTGAAATAGTTGCTGTTTTATTCGGAAAATACAGTCTTGGGCACCCAGATGCAGCTCTCATAGAAGAGCGTCTTGTTCCAGCTCCAGAGCTTGAACTTCTGAGCCCAGCTGGACTTTTTGACTTGCGTATCATCGTTGTGAATGGTGTCCCCTCAATTTCGATGTTGCGTTTGCCAACTCGAAAATCCGGCGGAAAGGCAAATTTGCATCAAGGTGGCATTGGTGTTGGCGTAAATTTAGCGACCGGAGTAACTGAATGCGCTTATTTTTCGGGAAGTCTAATTCAAAAGCATCCTGATACGAAAGCAGAGTTGATTGGTTTTCAAATTCCTTTTTGGAAAGACCTCTTGGATATTTCTCGACGGATCGGAGAGCATTCGCCACTTAAGTATATTGGTGTAGATTTAACAATCGACCGGAAGCAGGGGCCTGTAGTGTTAGAATTTAATGCCCGCCCTGGTTTGGAAATACAGAATGCAAACCAAAAAGGTCTTCGTCTTTTGATGAGTGGAAAGAAAACCGGATGAAGCAAGATTTGATGTGGTTTAGAGATTCTTTTTTCCCCTTAGTTCTTATTTTTTTAGGAGCAAGTGTGTGCCTCGTGTGGGCGGAATTTTCAATAGACTGGAAATCCCAAGGATATGTGATTGTCCAAGTTGGTCGAGAAGCTTCGACAGAAGACGGCAAACGAGAATCTGAAGATGATTCGACAGAAAGTACGACGACAGCGGCGGAGTTAAATATCATAGGTCCACAGCTGATTGTAAATGATAAAGATGAACCGCTCGGAATCCAGAGCGAAAGCGAATTATTAGAAAGAGCTCAGCAGGTCGAGCTAGTCTTACAAGCTCAGCCCCAAAATTTAGTTTTGCTGAATGAATCATTCGTTTTAGCGATGGAAAAACGCGACATTGAAATCGTAAAAATGAAGCGAACCGTAATTCTTGAGCAGTTAGAGCGTGGAACTCCTGTAACTGCGACAGTTGCAACTGTTCTTTATAATAATATCGCTATGAGCTTAGCAAAAGAGCGCCAGTATGAATCGTCATCAAAGTTTTACAACAAGGCTCTTGTTACAAAAGCGAACTGGTTCAGTCATTTTGGACTTAGTCAAAATGCTTTTGACGAAGGTAAAGTAGCAAACGGACGCAGCTTTTTGAATTTTGCACTTCAAAGCTCGCCATCAGAACTTCATTATCTTTTATATTTTTCAGCGGGTTCAGCACTCTCGAATCTTGATCAGTTGGAACTAAGTCACGAATTTTACAAAAAAAGTGCAGATTTAAAATCAGATTTTCTTCCTGCAAAATTAAATGATGCAGTTATTTTGCGTAAACTCGAACGCATGGAAGCTGCCGAAAAAATTTACAATCAAATACTTTTAGCAAAACCTGATTATTTCAAAGCTCGATACAATTATGCCTTTTTCCTGCGTCGACAAGGGCGATCTGCCGACGCAATCACCGAACTCAAAGCAGCGTTGCTTATAAACGCAAATCACATGGGCGCAAGAAAAAGCCTGGCGACAATTTACTTCCAAGAGAAAGATTATACACAAGCTCTAGTGCATTTTAAATGGCTAGAGAAAAAAGCTCGCTCGAATTCAAATTACCAATACTGGCTTGGTCGAACTCAAATGGAATTAAAAAATAATATCCAAGCAGCACAGCACTTACAGCGCGCCATTGAATTTAAGGGCGGGGACTATCCCGAGGCCTGGGTCAAGCTCGGAGAACTCTATCTCTCAGAGGGGAAAACGGATCTTGCAAAAAAAGCATTCGAAGATGCGATCAAGTTAAGACCAGATTCGCACTCTGCATATTACGAATTATCTCAGTATCATAAGAATGCGGGGGATAAAGTTTTAGCACTATCAACGCTTAGAGCTGCTGTTGAACGCAATCCAAAGTCTGCGCTTTATCGTCGCCGTCTTGCTGAAACTTTGACAGATCAAGGAATGATAGGAGAAGCGCTACAGGAATTGACCGTTGCTATGCAGTCTGATCCCTCCAACATCAATACGCGAATCCGCCTTGGAGAGCTCTTCACGAAACTCGATCAATATCGAGAGGCAAACAAGCATTTTCAATTTGTTCTACAGACCAGACCTAAGAAAAGTGCAGTTTGGTATAATTTGGGAAACAATTTTTACCAATTAGCGGACTACCCCCAGGCCCTCGATGCCTTGTCGCAAGCCCTTACGGTCGCAGATGCGGGTGATGCTAAGTTTCGCGCGAAAGCTTTAAAGCGAAGAGCTCTGGTACATAAAAAAATGAAAAACCTTGATCTCGCCATGGCTGACTTAAAAGAGGTTCTTGAGCTTGACGAAGATTCTGTTTCTGCCCGAGTTGATTTGGCAGGAATTCTTTACGAACGCGGTGATCGCGAAAACGCCCAAGATACTTTAGAAACGGCGCTTCGTTTAAAAGCAGATAACTGTCGGGCTTTGGACTTAGCTGTGGAATTCAGAATGAACAAGTATTTAGAGACTCAAAAACAACTCTGCACAAAGCAAAAGGAACCAAAACGATGATGAAGTATATAAACGTCATGGGGATCAGTCTTTTTTTAATCCTGATCAATTTATCACCAGCGGTTGCGCAAGAAGATAATGAAGGGTCGGTCGTAAAAAGAAAGAAAACTATAAAAAAAGTAACTCAAGTTCAAAAAAAGAAGAAGAGCAACTTTCGGATCGAAACCGATACGCGGCTTGGATGGAGCAGTAACGTTTATAAAACTCCCAATAGCTTTTATAAAGATCCTGAGACGGGTGCGATGCGAAAAAGCTCTGCAACTGAAGCTTTCTTCGTTAATCCAGATATTGAACTCGCCTACATCCCGCACGAAGGAAAACGTTCGAAACTAGAGTTCGAATACTCTTGGGAAGGAATTTTTTTTCCAGGTGGGGGAACTCTTCAAAATGCAGAGGGCTATCATCACAAGTTGCAGTCTGAATTTGAATACGATTTCGTAGATGGAAATTCAAAAACTGCGTCGAATGATTCTGTTGTCCAAAAATCTTCTATGGGCGTTCAGGTTTATAGCCAGCAGGTCGATTACAATTATTTACATCGTGGAACAGGTCAGCTTCGAAATACGAAAGTTGCAAAAGTTGATGAAGAAAACAGATATCAGCACATGGAGAGCGGAGCCTATCTCGATTTCAAAAATCGATTTTACAGCGGAACGAGCCTTGGGTTATCGGCAGGAGTCTATGAGCGAGACTATAAAGACGTTGTAACGCTACAGTCCTATGATCGCGAAGGTTTTGAAACGGAAATCAAAGGCAAGCAAGAGTTAGGATCAGATTGGGCTGTCTTTGCCAAGTGGAACGAAGAAAAAATGGAATATGATCGTCATAGAGCTAGCAGCACAACAGGTAACTCAGTAAACGGGACCAAGCGAAAATTTACTGACACTGAAACGGCTTTCGGTCTGGAATACGACAACGATGACTTGGAATCAAAGCTCGAATTTTCAAATTCAAAAAGAGATGATCTTTTCGTCGGATATTGGTCTTATGATCAAGATGAAGTTTCACTTTCGGTGGCCAAAGAGTGGAAATCTTTTGGTCGTTTGAAGTTAGAAGGTTCTTCAGGTAAGCGTGATTACAAGCTCGAAACGAATTCTTTTGGCAAAATTCGAGATCGAAAAGTAGAATCGCTCGAGTTTGGTTGGGATCGCGAATACAAGTGGGGGACACTCTCTGCAAAAGTATCTCAGTTGGACCAGGACGATACAGATTCATACTACGATTATAAAAGCACTGTCGCCTACATTGGCTTAGAAAAAGAATTTTAAAAAAACTTTGCCAGCAACCTTGGGCGCAGATGTCTTCAGGCGCCCAAGTATGGCGTGTTTCCAGTCATGCAGAATCAAGAATCCTGCTGGCACCCAGACTAATGTTAACACTGTCCCAATGATCATTCCCCACGAAAGTGCCAGGGTGATATCAACCAAGATCGCATCGTAACCGCCCCAGCCAAAGGCCGTTGGTAAAAGGCCTACGACAGTTGTTAAGCCTGTGGCAAGAACTGCACGAAGCCGTTTTCCTGAGGCTTCTACAAGCAAGTCCTTTAAGTTTGTATCAGCTCCACGTTCGGACTGAAGTTCGCGAATGTAATCGACCAAGATGATGGCTGAATTAATCACGACTCCAGTTAAGCCGACGACGCCGATGAATGCTAGGAAGCTTAATGGTCGTTGAATAACAGTAAAGGAGTAGAAAACTCCTACAAGGCCTAGTGGAATAGTTGAAAGAACTAAAAGTGAGTGAGAATAGCTTCCAAAGGTAAATACAAGTGTCGCAAAAATTCCGAATAGCGCAAGAATTAAAGCAATCTGCAGAGATTGTAAGGATTCATTTGTGCTTTCTTCTTCGCCACCAAAAATTGCACTGACCAAAGGATACTTCGGTGTGACTTTCAAGAAAATTTCCCGTGCGAGTTCGTTTGCCGATTGCGAAGTTACTTTAACGTTATCAACTTCTGAAGTTATCGTGATTGAATTTTTATATTCATATTTTTTCTTAGTTGTTGGCGCTTGTCCTTTTGTGAATTCGCCAAGCGAAGTTAAAGGAATTAAATTTCCCTTTGGTGAAAAAACCTCCATTTTTTTGAGATCTTCAATACTGTTTCGGCTGCTTTCATCAAAGCGGACAACTAAATCAAAATCCTTCCCGAATTCAGTTAGCTTCGCAGCAGTGGAACCTTCAAGTGCCGTTCGTAAGTTAAGACCAATGAGGTCAGTTGATAGCCCAGCGTAGGCTCTGGCTTCGTCATTTGGATTAAATAAATATTCCGAGCCGGTCGTTTGTTCATCGTCTTCTAAATCGATTAAGCCTTCTACTTTTTTCAGCTCAGCTAACATGTCGTTTCGTGCCTGACTGAGCTGTTTATAATCGGACGAACGTAAAGTCATAGTCAGTGGTTTTCCGATTGGGGGACCACTTTCGATCGGTTCGAATGTTAATTTCTCAAGACCTTCTGGTTTTTCGATAGCTTTCAATGAAGCTAGAGTTTGTTTTACACTTAAGTCAGGAGCTTCTTCCGGCTTTATCGCCACCAAGATAATCCCAACATTCGTTCCCACCTTAGATCTTGGATCGGCAGGATCTGTTTGTGAAACTCCCGTACGAGAGATAACCGATTGAACAACAGCAGGATCCATAACTTTCAAAATAGACCTCGAGACTTCAGCAGCTAGTTCATCGGTTTTATAAATACTTGTTTCAGGTTTAGCTTCAAAGCGAGAGACATAATATTCAACACCGTCAGCAGGAAACAATTCAAATCGATTAAATAATCCAGTCACAAGTACGCCCGAGACAACTAATCCAAAAAGTGACAAGAGAGTCAGGTATTTTCGATTTAAAGTCCAGCGCACTAAGTTTTCAAAGCGAGCCTCAATTTTTTGAAACCAATCAGACGAGTTCGCCTTTTTAACACGCGGCTTTAAAAATTGCAGTCGGGCGGGTAGTAAGGTCAAAGATTCAATCAAGCTGACCGATAACGCGATCGTCACAATGATGGGAATCCACATAATAAATTGGCCCATGACCCCTTTTGTCACAAGCATGGGAACAAAAGCTGATATGATCGTGATCGTCGAGGCAGTAAACGGAATCCAAAATTGACTGGCTGATTTAATGGCAGCATCCCGGCCTGACATACCTTTTTCAATTAAGCTTGTGTAGTTTTCCGAAACAACCACCGAGTTATCTACCAGATTTCCCAAGCAGATAATAAGCGCAATCATTGTAATAATATTAAAGTTAGCACCAAATAAAACCATTAAAGCGATTGTGGCGACTCCGCAAATGGGTAAGCTTAAGCTGCTTAATAAGCCAGCCTTTCCGGGCAAGAAAATAAATAAGACAAGGAGGACAATAGCCATTCCCGTCAATGCGTTGAAGGTTACAATATCAAGACGATTTTTGATTCGGGCGCCTTCGTCGTTGTAAACTAAAACTTTGTAGGATTTATCTAAAGTCTTCTCAAAATCTGCGACCTTGATTGCAACTTCATCTAAAACTTTTAAAGCATCGGAATCTGCCTTTTTTGTTGTGACAAGTATCGTGGCTTCTTCGCCATTGATTCGTGCGAGTAACGTTGGTTTTTTACCTGCATCCACCACGCGTGCGATGTCGCGAATTTGAACTGTCTGACCAGCATCATTAGATCGAACAATGGCTTTTTCTAAATCTTCAATTTTTATTTTTTTACCAAAAACGCGAACGAGCGTAATCGCCTGCCGGTCATCTATATAGCCTGATGGGATATTTTTAATCTGTTGTGAAAGGGCTGAAAAAACTTCAGCTAAACCAATTCCATAATTTCTTAATTTCTTTTGATCTAACAAAACTTGAAGCTCACGGTCCAAATATCCACTTAAGCGCACAGAAGAAATTCCCTTTACGTCTTCAATCTCGTCTTGCAGTTGGTCAGCTAAAATATCTCGTTTACGGTTTTTATTATCTCCAATTAACGCCAGTTCCAGAACGGGAATTTCCTTCGCATCAACTTCGATTACGAGAGGCTCTTCTGTAACCTCGGGAGGTAATTTTCCAGATGCTCGTTGGACAGCTTTTTGTATATCAGAAACGACGTCATCAGAATCAACACCATCAATATCGATTCGGATTGTAATATCACTTAAATCACTTTGTGAAACTGAACGAACATCTTTAATGCCCGCGATACCGCGAAGTTCTTCTTCAATAATTTGAGTCACTTTATCTTGGACTTCTTCTGGCGAAGCCCCTGGAAAAACTGTTGAAACAGCAACAACCGCAAAGTTGACAGGAGGAAAGGATTCCCGCTGTAAAAGACTAAAACTTAAAATTCCGATAATAAAAACAAAGGCTGTAGTTAAAAAAGAAAACTTCCAGTTGTCGACGAAAAAAGCAAAAATTCTATTCATAAGCTGTGTACCGATACTGTGCAAGTTGTTGAGACGATTTTTCTAATTCAAGCGCTAGCGAAAACTTTCCAGCTTGAGCCCGCGCCAAATCAAGTTCGAATTGCAAGACCTGATAGATGGAAGACCTTCCCTGATTTAGAAGCTGACGCTCGTTTTTTAATTTTTCGAATTGAGTTTTTTCCAACTTCAAATTCAGTTCCAACATGTCGACCATCTGATTATGTTGGGACACGAGATCCTGTAGCGTCGCTTCTTTTTGTTCGGTTTGATAATAAGCCTTTTTGGCTTGAGATGTTTTTGACAATACTAATTGACGGTTGAGCGCTCGGCCGGTGATGCCTTGATCAAGCGGTACCACCCATTCAATTCCTATAAACTGAGTCGGGTAGCGACCCTTTTGTGCTTGGGTTAAGGATTCGTTCCATTCAGGGTCTCGGCCACTTAATGCAAATGAAGCTATCAGGTCCAACCGCGAACGACTGGCTTCAGTTGCTAACACGGCTGATTGGTTTTGCAAATCTTCTGAAAGGCTGATGATCTTTTCCTGCGCAGTTAATTTTCCTGAATAGTTTTGCAATTCGACTTTTTTAAACTTCTTAAAATCATAAGTTGGTACTTGGACTGTTGTAACTTTCTTTAAGACAAGTTTAAGAAGTCGCTCGAACTGGCTATACCGGAGCTGGGCATTTTTTAAATCCAAATCCGTCGATTCAAGCGCTGATCTTGTTTGTAAAAAATTAGAAGAAGCTTCAAGGTTCTGTGCAGCTTTCCTGCGGACGATATCATAAATCTTTTGGATACGACTTAAGGTTTCAGTCTGAGATTCCAAAAGCTCTTTTTGTAAAACTGTTGACCATAACAAAGTCTTAGCTTCATTCATTTTATTATCATAGGCAGTTTCGGCTTCCAGGGCGTTTAACTTTTTTCTTGATACTTCAAGTTGATAACCAGCCTTGATTTTTCGTCCGAAACCACCTGCAAGCAATGGCAATTTCAAATCCAAGAAGGGTTGAGTTTCCCACTCGTCATAATTAAAAGTGGCACCACCAGCGCTACCGTTATTGATTTCAGTTTGTGTCGACTTAAGTGAAAGCTTACTTTCAAGTCCAAAGCTAAATTGTTTTTGTAATCCCAGCTGGGCGTTCGTCACATCAATGGAATCGTAACTAAAACTTGGATCAATGGGTGATCGTTTATCAAGAGTCTTACTCAATCCACCGAAAGCTTGCCACCCGTAAACAAGTTCCGCTTCTTCTTCGCTTGATTGAAGAACTTGCTTTCTTTCATAAAGTGCATTGAGTTCCGCATTTTCGGTACGCACTAAAGTTTCAAAATCTGATTCAGTAAAAGAGTAGGAAATGGCGGGAAATAAAAAGCCGAAGAGTAACAATACAGATAGAAACCAATAACGCGAAATTTTCATAGAAATCCTTGTTCTAACTCCGTGATTGAGCTGGCTTGCTGAGGCCCCATCTAAAAACAGAACAAAACTGATTGCAATACAAGATTGATCAACCATGTCACTTCTAATCTCGTGCTTGAACGGCCTGATCCGGAAAATCGCTAAAGACACCATCGACACCTAGTGCATAGAATTGTCTATATTCTGCCAGAGGATCGCCCTTATATTCCTTTGCAAGATACTGAGCGTCGCTTCGAAACGTGTAGGGGTGGACCTTCAAGCCTACCTTATGGGCATCGCTGACCAATGATGTAGCCGGCAAAAGCTCGCCGTTTGGTCCTGCGGGTATAATTAAACGTTTGTATGGTCCAATGCCGTATAGAAACGTCGACCAATCTTTTAATTCTGATGCACTAACACGAACATTTTCATCCAAAAGATAAACTAACTTGCAATCGACAAGACTTTTTAAATTGCGAAGTGAGGCGAGCTCAAAAGATTGAATGATGACCGGGTCTTCTAATTTATTTAAACCAACACGTTTAAGTTCCTTTGCCAAAGCCGGCTCAAGCGCCAACCCAATCGAGGAAAAATAAGCCGGGTGTTTTACTTCGGGGTAAATTCCGATCACTCGATTTGTTTCTTTATTTTTCTTCTGAACAAAAGCTAAAATTTCAGCGAAGGTCGGAATTTGAAATTGGACGTTAAAAGCCTGGCCGCGGCTCGAGAGACGCTCATGGGCTTTTAAAGTTTTGATCTCTTTCAACGTGAGGTCTTCTGTGAACCAACCAGTGACTGACAAACCATCGATCATTTTAGTTCGTTTTCGCTTCGGAAATTTGATTTCAGCATCCGTCGTTTCCGAAATTTCATTCTCATGGCGAGCGATTAAAACCCCATCTTTCGTCATCACCAGATCGGGCTCGATATAGTCAGCACCCATTTCAATCGCAAGAGCGTAAGATTCAATGGTGTGTTCAGGTCGGTAGCCACTGGCGCCTCTGTGGCCGATAACTAAAATGTTTTTTTTCTGCCATGATTTTTCCACAGGGTTAGTGGAGATATGAGGAGTCAAAGCACAAGAACTTAACGTTATGCAAAAGAAAGTTGAGAGAAAGAGGCTCGAGATTAAATGCCATGTATTCATAATT
>JANPPO010000090.1:0-2297 GCA_031428555.1 Bdellovibrionales bacterium
CTTTCTGAAAGCAGCGCGCAAACCCAAGCGCCAAGATCTTCCCGATTTTCAGCTTTAAAATTTTCCATTAATAATGACAGTCGCATAGGCAGTGGATAATGAACAATTTTTCGACCCAAAGCCGTGATGTGCCCATCTTTAATAAGTTCAAGATCATTTAGCTTCTTCACCGCAAATTCCAAAGCTGCACTTTGCGGAGCTTCAAACCAAGAGAAGTTTTTAAAGTCCTGAATTCCTAAGTAAGAGAGCGTAAGTAGAGTCTCTGATAATTCCTGAGTTTTAATTTCAGGCAAACTGTAATCTGCAAAAGATCTTTCATCTAACAATGACCACAGCTTAAAACATTTTCCTGGAAACTGCCTGGCCGCACGCCCCGCTCTTTGCGTGGCAGAAGCTAAACTAATCCGGTGTGTGGTCAGTTTCGAAAAGCCTGACTGCATTTGATAGATAGTTGATCGCTCTAATCCTGAATCGACTACGGTGTCGAGACCGTCAATCGTGACAGAAGATTCCGCGACATTTGTTGATAAAATGATCTTTCGATTCTCCGCTGGCTTTAAAGCCCGCTGCTGATCCTGAAGATCAAGTCTTCCGTGAAGTGGAACAATACTAAAATTCTTACTCCAGCTTTCTTTATCTAGAAAATTTCTGACCTGTTCAATTTCGTAAACTCCAGGAAGGAATACTAAAGTATCCTTGTCCCCGCTCTGGACTGCTTGTCTGATTTTATCGACCATCTTTTTCGAAACGTCGAAATTCCACAACAGACTTTGGCTTTTCGTATCATGCTGAGTCTCAAGCGCACAAAGTCGGCCGGGAACATCAACGATAGGAGCCTCACCAAGAAAATCAGAAAGTTTTTTTGCATCAAGTGTCGCAGACATGACAATAATTTTTAAATCTGGACGCTCAAGCTCTTGCAGCTCTTTCAGAAGGCCGATTGCAAGATCAGTGTGCAAAGATCGTTCGTGAAATTCATCGATAATCACAATATCGAATTCAGAAAGAGTTGGATCGGACAAAATTTTTCGAGTTAACAAAGCCTCAGTCACGAATACAAGTTTAGTATCTTTAGAAATTTTGCGATCGAAGCGAACTTCAAAACCAATTTGCTGACCGATTACCTGACTATTTTCTTCTGCAACCCGATAAGCTGCAGCAATGGCCGCAATTCTTCTAGGCTCCAACACTAAAACTTTTTTCGCCGATACGTCCATCAAAGCTGGGGGAATTCGGGTTGTCTTACCCGCTCCGGGTGCCGCGGTGACGATGACAGATGAATTTTCTTTCAAAGCTTGTTTGATTTTGGAAATATAATCATCAACAGGTAAGTGTATTTTCATCACCTGCTCAGTCTGTCAGTTTTTGATTTTTAAATTAAGCCAAATCCTTATTCGTGATCTCTTTTTCACGAGATCTCACCCATTTGAGCTTTTGATTAAGCGTATGAAGCTCTGAACTCAGCGCTTGGCCCACATCACTTAATTGATTAAGCCGAGCCAAAGTATCATCCTGCTTACTACCCACAAGAGTCAGGCTTTCAAGCTTCGCAGTGCTCGCTTCGATTTCTTTGTTAACGCCTTCGATTTCTTTATGAAGCTGCTTTCGTTGAGCAGAAAGATCTTTGATCAACTTTGACACTTGATCACGCGTCAGAGCGCGCAGAGGATCCTCGCCTGAGGTTTTATCGTGATCTCCTAAAAGACCACCCCAGAATAGAGACCATTCTATCTTAAAGGGGTTCTTACTTGGTTTATTTTCGGTTGTTTCGTTCGAGTCGCCTGAGTCTGGATCCATGGACTCAATATAGCATAAAAGTGCGGCGACTTAAGTCCAGACTTTGTTAAGCAAGGCATTATGGGGCTATTTTTACAAAGTTAAGTGACTGAAATCTCGACACTTTTTTCTAACGGCCCGGTTTTATTGACGCTCAGTACAGAAGGCCTGAAGATAATCATATGACATCTTTAATTTTGATTTTAAGCATAGCATTCGCCCAGAACTGTTCAGACCAAGCCGAGGATTTAGGTCCCTACTCTTTTCGGAGAACTCAATACTCAAAAGCCCTGGGCTGCGTAGTTCATGTGAAAGCGAAAAGTTCAGCTGTTATGCCTCCAACCCGTTATTTTAATTTTTTCAAAGATGGCCAAATACAAGTTAGAACCCAAATCGGATCAATCACTGATACTAACTCTACTGGATACAGGAACTATTTTGTTCTTCCCGCAAACGATACCCCTGAAATAAAAAAACTAGGTGGTCTTGGAGTTCGAGTTAAGGATTCGGCAGGACTCGAT
>JANPPO010000091.1:0-3274 GCA_031428555.1 Bdellovibrionales bacterium
TTTTTCACGAATCCATTTTTTACATTTTTTTCGCAGCATTGTTTGGGCGCAATTCCGATTGATCGCAAAGACCGAAAAGGTGAGGCTATTAATCTTATTATCAGATTATTAACTGATCTAGACCGCATGTGGCTGATCATATTTCCGGAAGGGACAAGATCTCCTGATGGCAAAATTCAGGAATTCAAAAGAGGCGTCAGCATTTTTTCTGAAAAAACTCAGACTCCGATTCTATTTCTCTATATCGAAGGCAACTCAAAACTTTGGCCCAAAAATAAAAAGTGGGCTAGGCCCGGTGTCCTCACAATTCATGTCGGTCCCGTTCACCCACCCGGTCCGATTGAAACAGTTTACGAAGCTTATAAGAATTGGGTGATATCAGTTGCACCAAATGCCGTAACAGAAGAGGTTCACCGATGAGCCAAGCAGAAAAAGTAAAACTAAAAATTGGTCCTTACGAAATTTGCCCCCTGCCAACTGGAATTTTTGGTCTCGATGGCGGCGCCATGTTTGGTACAGTTCCCAAAGTTTTGTGGGAAAAATCAAATCCGCCCGATGAAAAAAATAGAATCAAAATGGAAGCACGGGCCTTGTTACTGAAAAGTCCCGATTGCAATGTTGTGATCGATTGCGGTAATGGTTCTGACTTTTTAGCGAAGTTCGGCGAAAATCTGGGACCCAAATTCGCAGAAATGTACAATATCGATCCCGAAGGTCCCAGTTTAGAAAAATCGTTGGCAAAACATGGTCTCAAATTTGAAGACATTCAGCATGTTATTTTAACTCATTTGCATTTTGATCATGCTGGTGGCGGAACCCGCGAATTGAATGGAAAACTTGTTCCGACTTTTCCAAACGCCAAATATTATCTTCAACAAAGAAATCTTGAGGCCGCACAAAAACCGAACATACGCGAAAAAGGAAGTTACTTCCCTTCGAACTTTGAACCATTAATCGCAAACGAACAACTCGAACTTCTTTTAGGAAATGTCGAAGATTTAATCCCCGGGATCAGCGTGTATGTTTCAAATGGGCACACACAAGGTCAACAAATTGTAAAAGTGACCGATGGAACTCAGACTTTACTTTACTGTGGTGACGTCATTCCCACTTCAAGTCACGTGCGCCTTCCCTGGATCATGGGTTACGATTTAAACCCGATGCTGCTGATTGAAGAAAAAGAAAATTTCTTAAGCCAAGCCAGCGATGAAAAATGGTTTCTTTATTTCGAGCATGATCCTGATTGCGATGCAGCTCAAGTCACGAAAAAAGGCCCTGATTTCGCTGTAGAAAAACGGTTCATGCTATGATTCGTTTGTACAAACAGATCAAGCAAGGCGAGATCAGCATGGTTGCTGGCGCTTTAGCTTTTTCGACTGTACTTGCACTCATCCCGTTTCTTGGCCTAACACTTTCAGTCTTTCAAATGATCGGTGGCTTGGAATTTTTAGTTCCTAAAATCCAAGGCCTCTTCTTTCGCTATTTCCGTGAAGCTTTAGGAAATGAAGTGACTCAAGTCATTAAGATGACGATCTTAAAAATTAATCCAAAAACTTTGGGCTCGACCGCTGCCGCATTTCTTCTGTTCACAAGCTTCAGACTCTTACAGGATATGGAATACGGAATTAATCGCATGTGGAAAGAAAAACCCTCGCGCAGGGTTTTTAGTCGTTTCGGAATCGTCACAGTCTTGATGCTCTTGATTCCCATTTTACTCGCCGTCTATGCCGGCGTCAGATCTGTTGAATTCCTAAAACCATTCTTAAAATCAAAACGAGATATCTTAGATGCGATGGTCGCGATCTCAGGACTTTTTATTATTTATAAAATTTTGCCGGAAGCAAAAGTCCGCGCGAAAAAAGCATTCATCGGTGCCTTAGCTGCCGGAACGGGACTCATCGTTTTAGAAAAGACTTTTGCTTATTTCACGAAATCATTCATCGGAATCAACAAATTCTACGGCTCCGTCGCCATGATTCCTCTGTTCTTAATTTTTGTTTTGATTTGCTGGTATATCATTTTGTTAGGCGCGGCCTTTGTCGCTTACTTGCACAAAACTAACGATTTCGATTAAATAAGCCGCGAATACCTTAAACTATTTCGTTTACACTCCGCATTACGTTTCGTAATCCGGGCAAAACTAAGCTATTCAATCCCTACGTTCACAGTTTATCGGTAGTGGTGCCATAGCTCAGCTGGATAGAGCAACGCCCTTCTAAGGCGTAGGTCCTTCGTTCGAATCGAAGTGGCATCACCAATTTTGTTATTATCCGAACGAAGAAACTTAAATTAAAATCATCTGAATCAAACTTTAACATGCAATAACTTCGCATGGAGTTCTGATGTTAAGGTTTCGATTCGTTTACTTAGTTCTTGCGTGATCTCTGTTAGTGTTGTGTTTTGCTTTAGTAACTCAATAAGCTGGGTAGTTTGAAGTGCGGCGAGTTTTTCTCGTTCTTCGCTAGCAAGAGCGATTGCTTCCCGATGTTGAGCATCCGCAAGCGAGTGGACCTTATCACGATCCGCCTGCCTTGTCTGGGCAAGGAGAATAAGGGGTGCGGCATAAGCAGCTTGCAGACTAAAAGCTAAATTTAAAAGTATAAATGGATAGAGATCGAATTCTACCATCCCGTAAGCGTTGATTAAAATCCAAATTGCAACGATCGTAGTTTGTCCAATTAGAAAAATAGGAGTTCCAAAAAACCGAGCAAATCTTTCTGCTTTTAAAGCAAACCAGTTATCGCCGAAAACTGAGTTCAAGTGGAGATGAGGCAAGTGGAATCGAAAAAACTTTTCTATTTGAGTTTCGAAAATTTTTGGTGAATCCGCTTCATGTGTTTTTTGTCTATTTGTTGATTTCATTCTTTATCCTTTAGTATTTGCTAATATTTTTAGATCTAGCGAAACGCACTACGTTCTTCAGGTAAAGTCCGCGGCGATCTTTGAGGTCTTCTTCTCAAAGCGAACTCATCGCATCGGCATCGACGCGTATTTTCTGGAGAATGCTTCGACCATGAATGTCTTTCCGAATTATTCTACCCGCCCCCAGCTGACTATCAATCCTTTATGGTCCGAACGTAAGCCTGGCAGTTATCACGATTAGAAGATTTTGATAGGTTGAGATTTTGCGAAAGGTAGACGCGTTGCCCCCAGCATTTGTATATTCAAAATCACTCTGGTGCTCGCTATCAAAGTTGACTTGCATAGGTTGATATCCAGCGTAGCCTATTCCGGTAAGACCACTTAAATGGCTGGGCCCAGGGGCGAAGCAAAC
>JANPPO010000092.1:0-2261 GCA_031428555.1 Bdellovibrionales bacterium
GCGTACAACATGGTGGGATTTCAAACTCGCATGGCTTATGGCGAACAAGTTCGGGTTTTCAAAATGATTCCAGGTTTAGAAAATGCAGAGTTTCTAAAACTCGGAAGCATCCACAGAAATCTCTATATCAATTCACCGAAACTTCTAAACAAAGATCTTTCTTCCAAAAAAGATCCACTTTTATTCTTCGCAGGACAAATCACCGGTGTAGAAGGTTATTTCGAGTCAACATGTATTGGAATGTTAGTTGCTAAGTTCTTAGGTGATAAAGTTAAAAATCAAAAATTAAATTCTCCACCACGAGAATCTGCATTGGGTTCTTTGTTAGAAGCCATCACAGATGAATCACGCGTTGAGCATTTTCAACCAACGAATATAAATTTTGGTTTGATGCTACCGGTAGATGCGAACGCAGGAATTAACACCCGCGACAAAGCTGCAAAAAAACAGTTTCAAATTGAGAGAGCGCAAAAATCGCTCCAGCAGTGGTTGTCACAGGATGTAAAGAATACGATTACAGCCGATTTTACCTAGAAATATTTCCAAAATGTGACAAAAAGTGGGCATTGCGTCTTGCTAGCCCACTCTATGATGAGTAGACCAACATCATACATATGCAAACGAAAATTAACGAGTGGAAGACCCGCAATCATAAATCGACCGCCGGCTTGATACTACTTCTGGTCATGATTCTTATGGCCACGTCTGGTTTTGATTTATTACCATTTCAAGAAAAAAAAGCGTTAGCACGAGCTAAGAAATTTGAGCCTGTTGAAGTTCTTGTTTTAGAAAATCCTCTCTCTTCATTAAAAGATCGCACAGGCCACACTTGGGGTGTTGATCACGAAAGACTTCAAAGCTTCACTAAATATACAGGACTTAAATTAAAAACTGTCGTTTTCAAAAAACAATCTGATTTGATTGCAGCCTATAAAAGTGGACGCGGACAAATTGTTATCTCAAGGCAACATTTGGATTTAGATGGCTTAGTATTAGGTCCTTTATTAGAAGAAGTTCGTAACGGCCTTTTTTGTCGTCGTCAGATTAAAATTAAATCGGCAGAAGATTTAGCAACTCTAAATTTTGTCGATGCTAAGTGGCCGATGAGAAAAGAGATCGAAGCTATTCAAAGTAAAAAATTTGACTGTTTAATTTCAGAACTACGCGAAGGCTTATTTGCGACTCAACCTTATTTCAATATAACTAAAGTTGGCGAAGTCCCTACTAACTATCACTATGCTTGGTATGTTCGTTATGAAAACTATGACATTCGCGATTTATTGTCTTCGTGGTATCACAAATCAAATCGAAGTGGTGAATTCACAAACATCGATCATCGCTATGAAGCTTCGCTAAAGTCTTTAGGTCAGTATGAAATTCGCTCTTTGTTCCAAGGTATGAAATCGGTTTTACCTCAGTATCAGTCGGCTTTTAAAGAAGTCGCTACTGAAGTCAAAATTCCTTGGACGCTCATAGCAGCGGTTGCTTATCAGGAATCTAAATGGAATAGCGCGGCCGTTAGCTTTACAGGCGTTAAAGGCCTTATGCAGTTAACACTTCAGACTGCGCAGCACATGGGAATTTCGGATCGTGAAGACCCCTTCCAGAGCATTTGGGGAGGCGCCCGGTACCTGAAGCATCTTCATGAAGAATGGGCCGAGATTCGAAACCCACATGATCGCATGATGGTGACACTTGCTTCTTACAATGCTGGTATCGCACATATTTTTGATGTGATGGAGATTTTGAAACAAGAAGGACTTGATCCTTATCAGTGGCAAAACATTGAAAAAGTCTTACCGCGCTTGCAAGATCCAAACTTCTGCGAAGAACTTCCTTATGGCTGCGCTCGGGGTAATGAAACTATTGATTTCGTAAATCGATCTTATTCTTACTACCAGCTTTTAAGCCTACGCCGCTAAATTTAGTGACCAGAAATATTCAACTGCCAAGAAACTAAAGTCGGAGCGCAACTAGCTGCGCCGCTTATCACTCGTAAAGTCCAAGTTCCTGCAGATGCTTCACCGTAAAAAGCATTTGATAATAAAACATGATTTGTCGTACTTGTATCAAGAATGCCGCTGTTAACATTTAGTAAAATACTTTTTGTTCCACTTGGTGAGGTCAGCTCTACGCCAACATTTCCCAAGCAACTTCGAGCAGAAAACTTAACTTGCACAGCTTCAATGCTCCAATTTTCTGTAACCGCTAATGTGCGAGTAAGCCCCGTCGCACTAGCTGCAGGAACCGGCGCATTCAAA
>JANPPO010000093.1:0-4420 GCA_031428555.1 Bdellovibrionales bacterium
ATTCACAAATTAACAAGCCTTTTCACAGTCCATTACAATTCCACTCATACCGTTCAAAGTTTAAAAAGTCTTTTTCCAGTTGTTGTGGTTGCCACGGGAATAACGGATGCCTCAAGAATTTTAGAGTCTGAAAATTTGAAACTTGCAAATGCGCTAGCTGAAATTCCTAAAGTTTCTTTATTATCAGCCACAATTTCTTTTGGTCAGCAAACTTCGCGGATCAAAGGCTTTGGCTGCTTGTTTCCTAGAAAAGAAGAATTTGAATCTTTAGGTGTCTTATTTAACTCGGATATTTTTCCCAAACGTGGAAAGAACAGCGAGACCTGGATATTTCAAGGGGATTTTCAAAACGAATCGGGTCAGGTTATTTTGAAGAAAATTTTGAAAGATCGAAAGCGCCTAGTGAATGAAGAAATCAATGTAGATTTTTGTGAAATTCACCGCTGGCCGAAAGCTTTGCCGCTTTACGGATTGGAGCTTGAAAAACTTTTATCAACACACTTTGACCAGGCTTCAGATGTATTTTCAGCTGGGGCCAAAGTTTCGAACGGTGTCTACCTGACAGGAAATTACCTTGGTGGTATCGGCTTAGCTAAAATCTTAAGTTATAATCATCGTCTCGCAACTCGAATCGCCGGGGAACTTCAATGAAAACAGTCATCTTAGTCAATGTGGGCACTCCAAATTCTCCTGAACCTGAAGATGTCGGCATTTACTTAAAAGAATTTTTAATGGACGAAAATATTATTCCAATACCAAGACCTTTCAGGGATATTTTGGTTAAATGCCTCATCGTTCCAAGAAGAAAATATAGTTCCAGTGAAAAATATAAAAAGGTTTGGACGGAGCAAGGTTCACCTCTCAGATTTGAATCAGAAGCGTTGAAGTTGAAACTACAGCAATATTTGGGTTCAGGCTGGAAAGTTCAGGTTGGAATGCAAATTGGGGAACCAAGGCTTAAAGAAATTTTAAATAAGGCAGCTTCAGAAAAATCTTCGATTTATTTTTGTCCACTCTATCCTCAATATGCCACAGCTACGACCGGGGGCGCTTTACAGCAATTAGATAAAAGACAGCCTATTCATGTCTTGAAGCCTTTTTATAATGCTTCTTGGTTTATCAAAGCACAGGCTGAAAATATTCGCTCTCGTTTGACAGCGCAGGATCATCTTCTACTTTCTTATCATGGCTTGCCGGTGTCACAGTTATCGCAGAAGAACTCAACTTGTTATAAAAACAGTCAGTGTTGCGACCAGGCCGGAGCTTGTGAATTAAACTGCTACAAAGCGCAGTGCTTGAAGACAACGCAGTTGTTGAAGACAGAATTGGGTTTAAAGGAAGTTTCCACTGGGTTTCAAAGTCGATTGGGCCGTGCTCGCTGGATCGAACCTTCTACCGAATCCGTTGTGACAGAACTAGCAGCGAAAGGAATCAAGCACTTGAAAGTGGCATGTCCTTCATTTGTTTCGGATTGTTTAGAGACTATTGAAGAAATCGGAATGGAACTAAAAGAACATTTCTTATCTCACGGCGGGGAAACTTTTGAGCTCGTTCGTTGTGTGAATGACAGCGATACTTTCGTCAAAGGGCTAGGCGATCATCTCAAAGGCCAGTAATTTTTTAATAGTCGACATGCTGACCTTTTATTTTCATAAGTTCTGAGTACAGAAATAATTGTGAGTATATTCAGATTGCGTCAGCGATCGCGAGGATAACTCTCTATATGTCACCTAGACAAATTGGATCTTGGACTCAAATTATAAGACTATGGGAACAAACTTTTTTACAAGGATGTATATGTTGGTCAATTTTATTTTTTCAACCGCTGAAGCATCGCCAGCTCAAGAAAAAAAAGTAAATGAGATTTTTAAAAAACCCCTTATAGTAGGTGCAAGTGTCAGTGGCGATTATCAAACAGCCAGTCCGGGAAAACGTTTGGCTCTTCGTTACACTCGCGAAAGGGATATACGGGTCATTGCTCAAAACGGGAAGCCTGGAAAAGAAGTTTTAAAGACTGTTTCCGATGAACATTTAAAGGATCGCAGCGCTATCATCGGAATTGATTTATTTTTTTGGGATTCCTTTCAAAATTCACCGAAGGAAAGCCTTGATGCGATGGAGAAGCTCTTTACTAAGTCCAAAGCTCACAGCCTGCCGTTAGTATTAGGCGAAATTCCCGAGCTCATGCCTCAATATCAAAAAAGTGGCGCAGCGTTGAATAAGAGAATGCGACAACTGTGTTCAGTACATTCGCTATGCAAGATTTTGCCTATGGGTGAAATTTTGACGAAGACGCTGACAGACGGCCATTTAATGCATAGAGGGATTAGATATGAAATCGAGGCTCTGCTGCCCGACGGGTTGCACTTGGCAACACCAGCGAGTGAATACTTGGCGGATCAGATTTTGAAACTTTTTGAACCGTGAGTTTTAGAGAATCGGCAGCGTGTTGCATGTTCGCGCTGCTATTTTGTAGTCTTTGCTTGTTGGGAATTATAACTCTCTTCAAAAAATTCTAGAATTTCGTCACTTGTAAAAAGCCAGGCTTTTACGATTGTCCAGAAGTGATCATTTTTATAATTGATCACTTTTTTGGGTTTCCAATATTCTTCTAGTTTCTTTTGAGTGGCAGTGGGTACAGTTTTATCCTGAAGGCCAATCACCATACCAAGGGATCTTGTCTTATAGCGCTCTGTTAGTTGTGTTGGTTCATAAGTAAAGGCTGTACCAATAGCAGCCAGCACTTCCTCATCGGTTTTAAGATTGTAATTCTTTTTTCTTTCAGAATTGAGATAGACCATCGCTTTTTGATCGGAGTTAACGACAACTTCTGCAACAGAAATTCCAGCTGTTATGACAAAAACTGCGTCAAGGCGTTCCTGATAATTCGCCGCGATTACAGCATGAAGACCGCCCACGCTAGTACCGATAAGCCCGACATAAGAATTTTTGGGAATCTGGTTAATCACAATTGAGATCGCTTTTTGCGCCTGACCGTAAAAGCGTTCGTGAATTTCTAATTCGGTTGTTGTCTCTTCATCATTGGTCCACTGGTCCATGATGTAAACGTCATAACCAGCTTTGCAAAAAAGCTTAGCATATCTGCGATCGATATAATTTGTACGCCCAGTTGGTGGAACGATGACAAGAGCTTTGCGTGAGGGGGATGTAGTAGCGTTCGAGGCTGAATTCGTGTTTGAGCCTTTATCTGTTGAACTATTTTCTGGCGACACCTGCGCGCCATCATCCTTCGCAGGTGCATTTTGCGATTTTTCTTGGGAAAAAAAAGTAACTTGGACTTCGAGTTCGGGAGTACCTAATTTCATTTTTTCGATCTCACAAGATTTAGCTTCGGCCATTGTGCTAGTTAAAAAAATCGTTGCAATTGCTGCTAGCGATAATTGATTTAAAAGCGAACTGCGCGAGTTTTTGGTCATTAGATATTGTTTCATGTCGAAAAGAATATCCTGAAGTAAAAGAAGTGGCAACCTTTCCTGTGGATTTCTAGCATTGGTTCAAGGAAGGGTGAACGATTAAATAGTTTCTAAGATTATTTTCGGCAGGGTAATAAGTTGTATGCAGCATGGAATGTAACCGTATTTATCTGGTGATGAAATCTAAGAATAGATACTTTAATCTTGACATGTTTTCTTCGTTTTTTAAACGCGCTCAGTAAGATTATTTCGATCTTTTCAAGATTTTTACCTTTCTTTGCGAGATCGAGCCCGGGCGAAGGTCGTGGTGTGTTTAGCTTAGATTTAAACTTGCATTAGTGCGCCGGCACAATTCTACCCCAAAAAACCTGTGCTATAAAAATTAGGAATTAGGAATTAGGAATTAGGAAAGGCATTCATTATGAGACAGGCAAGCTTCAGCTTCATGAAAGATTATAGTAAAGAATTTGGCGGTCCATTGCTTGAGGGCAAAAGGAAAACGAAAAGGCCTCTTTCGACGAAGCATCCTATACACTTAATTTTAAAATCATCATGCAGCGGTGTCTTTGCTCCAGGAAATATCTCGTTAGAAAAACTGATTCGCTCTCAAGCTAAGAAATTTGGTCTGAAAATTTACGACCTTGCGCTAAACTGGTCACACATTCATTTTATTTTAAAAATAGAAAGTCGAAAAGATTATAATAAATTTATTAGATCTTTGACTGCTATTTTGGCGAAAAGAATTCGCAAAATAAAGCCTCACCTAGATGTCATTTTTGAGCTTCGCCCCTTTACACGGATTATGTCATGGGGAAAAGATTTTAAAAGAGGACTTGATTATCTCATACTCAATCAAATGGAGGCTTTGGGTTTTATTGTTAGAAAAAAGCAGAAAACTAAAGGGCGAAAGACTGATAGGTGGGGAAGTAGGTAACGGCGAAAATTCATATTTATCCGTTGAGCTGTGGACGAGGCCGTTTCTCCGC
>JANPPO010000094.1:0-8250 GCA_031428555.1 Bdellovibrionales bacterium
CGCGGAAGCTAAATCCCGAGCTTTCGTAGTAATTCGTCGATTTCGTTTTGGGCTAGCTTCTTACCGTTGTTTCGGTTTTTTTCGAGTTCGTCGTACTGGAATGAGATCCACTTGAGTCTGTCGACAAAAGTAATTGTTAAAGATTTTTTTAACTCCGCTATCGGCAAATCCATCTTCACGAAAAGATCCTGGATCATTTCGACTGCATCAAGCAACAATGCGACCACCACATTGTACAGCTGATCATTGTTATAAACTTGCGAACCTTGCTGCCCCACTGATTTGCAAATGGCGCAGTAATCGGCAACCAAATTTAATGCGTGCTCCTTTGGTGCCATCAGCACTAAACTTTTTGCTCCAACCATGACTCGGTCAATTCGGTTGGCAAAGTCATTTAGCTTTTCGACTTCGGATGGGTTCTCTTCGAGAGACTCAAGAAGCACGATGCACTCGCTGATCAGATCAAGTGAGCCTTCTTTAAAATCTTCCAAGATTGATAAATCGATTCCGCTCTCAGCCATGGGGATACCTCTTCACTTAAGATAAACAAAGAATCAATCTCATGCAAACACAGGGAGCATTGGGCCAGATTTTAAATGAAGTTTTACTGGGCTTTCGATAAATAGGTGTTAGAGTTGTGCTAAGTCTTTGAGACTTACGTTCTTTTTAAGTTTTTCAAACAAAGGGCTCATGTATGGAATTCATTTCAATTCGTGTCAGTACTCTTCGGGGTGATCAAAAGATTACTTTTGATACTTACATGAAAATTAATGACAAGATGCTGCTTTACTTGCGCCGCGGTGATTCGTTCGAAGGGACTCGACTACAAAAACTCAAAGAAAAGAAATTAAAGAAAATGTTCATCGATCCAACCGATGAGGGTCGTTACCGCGAGTACATGCAAAAAAATATCGAGCTCGCCTACGATAATACTTCCAATAAAAATATTCAGACCAGAGCCGAAATTGTTCAAGGGCAACTGCAATCAAATGTCGACGATGTTTTTGAAAATCCCGAACTGGCCGAAGCGTATCTCAATGCAAAAGATGCAGCCGCGAAGTATGTTCAGTTTTTAATTACCAATTCAAAAGCTTTGCAAGCGGTGATGTCGATTCAAAACGACGATCGAAGCATCGCACATCACGGAGTATCAGTCGCCACTTTAAGCGTCGCTTTAGCGCAAAAATTGGGAGTGACTGATATAAAAAATATGCAGCTTCTAGCTCTTGGCGCATTCCTGCATGATTTTGGTCACCATGATTCCCCTCTTTATCCTCGCAAAAAAACTTCCGAGATGAACCCGGATGAAGTCATGCTGTATCAAGCACATGCAGCTGGTGGCGCACTAAAAGTTCAACGTAAACAACATTTTGACCAGCTCGTGTTAAGAATCATCAATGAACACGAAGAGTGCGCAGACGGTTCGGGCTACCCAAGAGCACTGACTGAAAAACAAATTGATCCAACAAGTATGATCGTCAGCACCTGCAATGCGATAGATAAGCTTATTTCTTTTGAAGGGCTATCGAAAGACGAAGCTTGCAAAAAGCTTATACTTGAATCGGTCGGCAAATATCCACTGGCCCATATTCAAAATTTGATTGAAGTCGTAAAAAGCCTTTAAAGTTTTACCAAATAATCGAAAGTCTCACAGCAGGAAATAATTCGCTTACTTCGTGTTTGCTTTCGGTGATGACGCCCGCGGTATCGAGCTCTTCGTATTCGAAGTCACGTTTTGAGATTTGTGCGCCAACAAACAAAGGTCCCCAGATATTTTTAACGAATCCTAAGTCAACTTGGCTTCCCGTTCCTTTGGTTCTGTCGGCAGTCGCAGTTGCTTTTTCGATTTTGGCTTCGGAAAAGTAGTGACCGATTAAAAATAGTCCACCACTTGTCATATAACCCAACGATCCACCGGAATGAGTCATCTCTGGCTTTGAAACAGCATCTTTAATCTTCATCTCTGAAGTGCCGTAAATTCCACCAATGTAAATCCCTGATGTGAATACGTAACCTACTTGTGCATCTGTGTTGGATACTTTCGTATCGCGATTAACAGTGTCACCTGTTTGATCTTTTGAATTATAAGCCCCAAAATTACCACTTAAGATAAAACTTCCGTTTCCACCGCCGCCGCGATTACCGCCGCCGCCACCTTCTTGAGCATTTGCTACGCTCAAGAGGCTAGAGAGACTCAAAGTGGAAACGATAATTTTGAACTTATTCATGAAAGACTCCTTTTAGCTACCTATTCCCGCAGTGCTGTTCAGCTAAAGCTTAACGAAATAATTTTTGAAGAGCGACTTCTTTGCATTTTTTATTTGTGTTTTGTCTTCTCTCACAGCTTTAATTATGGAAGGTCCGCGAATTAAAGCAAAGGATTATCTTTTATGAATTCTTCACAAACCTCAAACCCCTACTACTTGGCGGAAATGGCCTGGCCTCAAATTGAAGAGTACCTGAAGACTCGTGATACCGTTATATTGCCCGTGGGATCTACAGAACAGCATGGCCCAAACGGCCTGATTGGAATTGATTTCCTGACAGCCTTTGAAATTTCTTTAAGCGTTGCAGAAAAAACTAAGACCTTAGTATGTCCACCCCTTGCTTACGGAATGGCCGTGCATCACATGGCATTTCCCGGAACGATGACCCTATCGCCTTCAACATATATCAAAGTGATTGTGGAATTGATTCAGAGTTTACAAAAACACGGATTTAAAAAAGTCATCGTGGTGAATGGTCATGGTGGCAACATCGCACCGATCACGACTGCATTTTGTGAATTCTTAAATGCTGATCAAAAAATGGATTTACAATTAGTGAACTGGTGGCACTTAGAAGAAGTCACAAGTTACGAAAAAGAAATTTTCGCCGATAAAAATGGATTTCACGCAACTTGCGGCGAGGTATCGGTCACGATGTATACCCACGAAGAATCTTACAACCGAAATCCCCAAGTCGAAATGAAGGAACCCGGTCCCCAAAAAACAAGATGGCCCCTGTCACCTGTTGAATTCCGAAATCATTTTCCTGATGGACGAATGGGTTCACTCCCCACTTTAGCGAATAAAAAACACGGTAAAATTATTTTCGAACTTGCGGTGACCGCAATTTCTAGAAAGATCAATTAATGAGTTTCATAAAAATTAACCCAAACGATTACAATTTCCAAAATCATCCCGATGATCCTAGATTATCAGGAAAGATCGTTTCTTCAGCCGACGAGGCCGAATATGTCATCTGTGGTTATCCAGATGACGAAGGTATTAAGCTCAATGGTGGAAGACTGGGCGCGGCCCTTGCCCCGCATGAAATCAGAAAAGCCTTTTACAAAATGACTTCGGGCGCACTTCCCGCTTCCAAAATTTTTGATACTGGCAACATTGATCTTAAACTTCCATTAGAAGAACGGCACCGCGTTGCTTTAACGGAGGCAGAAAAATATTATGCTTCAAATAAATTTATGATCTCCTTAGGTGGAGGTCATGATTATGGCTATCCAGATACTCAAAGTTTTTTAAATGCCTTTAAGAAATCAAAGCTCAAGCCTATTGTGATTAACTTCGATGCTCACTTAGATGTCAGGCCACTTGATAAAGGTTTATCGAGCGGAACTCCATTTTATCGAATGCTGACTGCAAACCCTAAGCTTTGTCATTTCTTTGAGATAGGCATCCAGGATCAATGTAATTCTTTAACTCATTTGCAGTGGTGCGAAGACCAAGGTGGTCACATTGTAAACCTCGAAGAGATTCGAAATAAAGGTTTGTTGGCGGTTTTCAAAAAACTTTTAAAACCTTATAAGAAAAATCCCTGCTTCATCAGTGTCGATATTGACTCTTTTTCAAGCGCTTTTGCCCCCGGCTGCTCGCAAAGTTGGCCAACGGGCTTAACACCCGATGACTTTTTCGCCGGCTTTGACTTCCTGTTTCAGCAACTCGATATCAAGGGATTAGGCATCTATGAGGTCAGTCCTCCACTCGATGTTCCACCGTTGACTTCTCGACTGGCCGCGCTCATTCTCTATCGTTGTTTGAGGAATCGAAAAGTGAAAGGGATTGGTAGAGCTAATGGCAGTGGCGAAAAGCATAAGAGGATTCGGAAGCGATAATCACAGCGGAGTTCATCCCCAAATTTTAGAAGCCATGGCCGCAGTTAATGGTGGTCATGCCCCAAGTTACGGAACAGATGATATTTCAATCGAAGCAAACGGACTTTTTAAACAAAAGTTTGGAGCTCAAGCCCAAGTGCAATTTGTATTTAACGGCACTGCTGCAAATGTCATGTGCTTAAGACTTGCTTGCGATACTTATCATTCGGTTCTTTGCTCTGATGTTTCACACATGAATGTTGATGAGTGTGCAGCTCCTGAAATTTTAGGTCACTGTAAACTAATTCCACTTAAAAGCGCGAATGGTAAAATCACATTAGAAGAAGCAAAAAAAGCGTTGATCCGAAAAGGCGATCAACATTCGGCTCAAGTTCGAATGCTTTCAATTACTCAACCAACAGAACTTGGTACAGTTTATACTTATGAAGAAATGAAACAACTTTTCACTTGGGCGAAATCTGAAGGCTTACTTGTTCACATTGACGGCGCACGTTTTGCGAATTCGGTCGTTTTGCTAAATAAAACTTTTAAAGAACTCACGGCCGACTTAGGTGTCGACCTTCTTTCTTTTGGTGGAACTAAAAACGGACTCCTTTTCGGCGAAGCCGTCGTGATTTTAAATCCAGATTTAAAAAAGAAAGCTCCTTACATCAGAAAACAGTTGGGACAACTTCCGTCTAAAAGTCGCTTTATCGCTGCTCAATTTATTTCTTACTTCAAAAATGATTTATGGAAAGAAATTGCGACACACTCTATGACGATGGCTCAGCATTTAAGAATTTTAGTTGAAGACTTGCCACAAGTGAAAGTCACTCAACCCACGGATAGCAATGCGGTCTTTGCGCAAATCCCGCAAGCTTGGGTGAAAACATTAAAAGATCAGTATTTCTTCTACGTTTGGGACGAGCATACTTTTGAGTGTCGTTGGATGACGACTTGGGATACTCAACTCGATGACCTAAAAGGTTTTGCCCAGGCCCTCAAGCAAACTCCACTCGAGGTGAATCCATGAAATACCCACCCGTTCGCTACGATGATTATTTAAAATTGACTCAACTTTTAAGCGCACAAGAAAGAGTTTCGGAAGCAAAAGGCCGACCAGCCCATGACGAAATGCTTTTTATTATCATTCACCAAGTTTACGAACTTTGGTTTAAGCAGATTCTTTTTGAATTGAAATCCATCTTAACAGTCTATAACCAGAACCCAGTACCCGAAGCATCGATGGCCCAAGTTGTTCGAGGCTTAAACCGAATCAACGAAATTTTTAGAATCTTGGTTCAGCAGGTTACTGTTCTTGAAACGATGACACCATTTGATTTTCTTGATTTCAGAGATGATCTTTACCCTGCATCAGGCTTTCAAAGTTTACAGTTTCGAATCTTAGAAACGAAACTGGGGCTTTCTTCATCTAAAAGAGTTCAGTTTGCCGGTTCAAATTACCTGAACCATTTGCCCCAAGACCAAAGAACAATCATCGAAGCAGAAATGAAAGAGCCTTCGCTAAAAGAAGCCCTCGAAACTTGGCTAGAACGCACACCGTTTGTATCAGAAGGAACGTTTGAGTTCTGGAATCAGTACTCCGCTGCAGTTAAAAATATGATCGAAGGCGATATTGAACTCGTTAACAAAAATCCAAGATTAAGCGAAGAAGATAAAAAAGTTTCCGTTGGCAGACTCGAAATGTCTTTAAAACAATTTGCGATGTTATCAAACGATGAAGAATATAAAAAACTTCAGGACTCGGGCTTTTTCGAGATGTCTCGAAAAGCGATTTTGTCGGCGCTCTTCATTTTGATTTACCGCGACGAACCTATCCTTCATAAGCCATTTGAGGTCATCGATGCACTTCAAGATCTTGATGAATCAATGACCCAGTGGCGAAGTCGACATGCGATGATGGCGCACCGGATGATTGGGACTCGAATCGGAACTGGGGGATCAAGTGGTGGTGACTACTTACAAAAAGCGGCAGGTCAGCATAAAATCTTCACGGATTTTTTCAACTTAAGCACGTTTTTGATTCCCAGATCACAAATACCGAAGCTGCCTGAAGTATTGAAAAAGAAAATGGGCTTTAGCTAGTCAACTTGGCTGGTGACCAAATTTGGCTCTGACAAGAAGCTCTGCAGATAAAATTTTCGTTGAACTAAATATCTTAAAATAGTTTTTCCCCTCTGTGCTAAGTCTTGAACTTAGAACTTAAAGGGGAAAATATTTATGAAACCAAGTGTGATCAATTCAGTATTAATTGTTGTTTTTGTTTTGAATGCTTTTGGCTGCGTTTACAACGAAACGATCCAAGGCCTGCAAAAGCAAGCCATGGTCAATTCCGTAGATAACGACACTCACTAGAAGCTTATGTCAATGACTTGATGTCTGCCAAAACCTGGGCAGCGTGACCGTCTGGACTGACTTTGCGATATTCTTTTATTAAATTGCCGTTTTCATCAATCACAAACGTACTCCTTTCGATTCCCATCACAATTTTGCCATACATGTTTTTTTCTTTGATCACATCAAAAAGCTGGCAAGCCATTTCACTTTCGTCGGATAAAAGTTCAAAGCCAAAGTTATATTTGCATTTAAACTTATCATGAGACTTCACTGAATCTCTTGAGATTCCAAAAACGACTGCGTTTGAATTTTTAAATTCACGTGCAAGCAAAGTAAATTGTTGGCCTTGCAATGTGCATCCTGGTGTGTCGTCTTTCGGATAAAAATAAAGAACAACTTTTTGGCCATGATAATCAGTTAAATCGTGTTCGACACCTTGAGAATCTTGTAAAACAAGTGAAGGGATTGAACTACCGACTGGGAGCGATGGGCGGGACTTCAATTGCAGGGACTTCACCTGCTTCGGTGCCTGCTTCGGCATTTGGGTCTGGGGCTTGAGGGTTAATTGCACCGGGGCCGTAGGATTGACCGGGCCTTTGGTTTTGATTGAACTTTTCTTGTGGCTCGATTTTTTCACCGTATTCTTGGCGATTTTTTTCGCGAGCGGCTTCGTCTTCGCGGTCTTTTTCTTTGCGGCTTTTTTCGTAGCTGTTTTCTTCAACAACTTCTTTGACAACTTCGGGGCTTTCCTTGTGGTCTTTGATTTTATAGCTGGAGTCTTTTTTTTGCGAATTACCTTTTTGCCCATTAGAATCTCCTTTATTTGGAATAGATTGGCCCATATTAGAGATTTCTGATTTATCTTCAACAGGTATTTGTGGAATATTTTTAACTTTCAAAACGATGTCTCCACTTAAGGGAACTGTAGTTTTAAAAGTTGAAATCACTTGAAGATCTTTCTTAACCTCGCCTTCTAATTTCAAAATTTGTGGGGCCTTCGCCGAAAACTCAAACACTTTGAACTCAACTATTTCACTTAAGCGCTGATCCCTGACGTAGCCAGGACATTTCATTTGCGAAATCCGGCCCTTGGCATCCAACTCAATTTCGCAAGACTGTTGGGTGTACAGGATCCCAGTGCTAAGACCAAAGTGATCCTTAAAGGGTCCGGTCTTCCAGCTGACTTTCCATTTTTGAGGTTTAGAATTAAGTTTGGTCACAACCCCAATTTCTATCGCTGGTTTCTGGCAAGCCGCTTCGATGCGCCAAGTATTGGCGGCTTGCTCGACAATAAGAAGTGATTTACAGAATTTAATTTCAATTTTAGATTGCCGAACTTTCTGCGTCGTGACAGCAGCCGCCCGAAAAACTCGGAATGGCGAACCCAAACCGCTTTCCCGCGCTGACGTGACGACCCACCAAGCTTCCCTCTCAATATCTTCAGCCTGGCTCAAAAATTCCAAATTAAGTGGAGCGACTTTTGGAGTTGGAATAGCAACAAGGGGCCCGGTTTTGAGAGGCTTCGCTTCGGTTCTTTGCGGCTTCGCTTCGATTATTTGCGGCTTCGCTTCGACAGGTAATGCCAAACCGAAAATGCCTAAAATAAGAAAAAAGATGCTGAGTTCCAAAATCTGACGCATCTTCGTATTTTGATTGCTCTTGGATGAAAAATCAAAGGATCATAAGCACATGGAAAAAATCTGGCTCAAAAATTATCCCCAAGGTGTGTCTCCTGAAATTAACCTGAACCAATACCAAAACCTGGTCGAAGTTTTCGACGAGGCCTGCCGTGTCAATAA
>JANPPO010000095.1:0-5410 GCA_031428555.1 Bdellovibrionales bacterium
GGTTGACGATCACATGGAAACAAAGAACTAAGCTAATTGTAACTTACAAAGGCAGGATGCCTTTAGGTGATGCATGGACGCAAAAGTAGAAACAGTTTATAAAAAACTGACTGAAAACTTAGAAGAGATGACGAAAATCTACCGTCAGCTACTTGATGTTGTCCGTAAGGAAAAAGAATTCCTTATCAATGTTGAACTTGTCGAAATCGATAATGCAAGAATCCAAAAAGAAGAACTTATAGGTAAAGCTAGAATCGCGGATATGATTCGCGAAAAATATGCGTTTGAATTGGGCTCGTTAGTTGGTCTTACATCAACCCGACCAAGATTAATTGAAATTGCAGCGCAAATGCCAATTAAAGAGGGTGATACTTTAAGACAGTTTCACTCTGGCTTAGAGATGGTTATCAAAAGACTTCAAGAATTAAATCGTGAAAATGCAAAATACGCGGACTCTGCTTTAAGAACTTTGAGCGGAGCGCTTGGCGATATCAAAGAAACGCTTGCTGGTAAAAGTACTTACGAGCGCAAAGGTCAGTATAAATCGGGCCCAGAAGTTTCCGGTAACTTCGTTAGCAAGGAAGCGTAATGTCTAAAGTCGGCGCTATGATGGATGTTGGTAAGAGATCGTTGCAAAATGCCCAGACGGGCTTGCAGACGGTTTCTCACAATATTGCCAATAAGACGACTGAAGGATATTCTCGACAAAGAGTTGAGCTTTCATCGATGCCACCAATAGGTGTCGGAAATATTCGTATCGGTATGGGTGCCAAAGCCGGTGCCGTAACAAGAGCGAACAATCCTTGGTTAGAAAAACAAATTCAAAAAGAACGAACAGGTTTGGGATTTCAAAACGGTCGCGCAGATTCATTAGCGCGTGTTGAGCAAATTTTTAATGAACAGCAGAACAAGGGATTGAATCAGTACATGACTCAATTTTTTAATGCGTTCAGAGAACTTTCTAATAATCCAGAATCACTTTCTTCAAGAACGATGGTGAAAGAAGCTGCTCAGCAAATGGCTGATGATTTTAGAAGAGTGAATGCACAATTGGTTGATGTTCAAGATGATATCGACGGCCAGATTTCAAGTTTAACTGAGCAAGTAAATCAGGCTTCAAAAGAAATCGCCACGTTGAATGAAAAAATTCTTCAAGTTGAAGCGCAAGGTACCCATGCCAATGACGAGCGTGATCGCCGGGATCTACTAGTGAAAAATTTAGGTGAAAAAATTGAGATCTCTTGGGCAGAAGGCAAAGACGGCCAAGTTTCAATAACAGCTGGTAGTACTGCAATTCTAGTATCTGGAAGTTCAGCTACAGAATTAATCGCACAAAGAAATGCAACACGTGACAGAGCAGAAATTCTTTACCGATCAAACGAATACGGTTCAACATTCCAAATCACAGAACAATTTAAAGGCGGTCAATTAGGCGGTCTTTTAGAAGTGCGTGATAAAATTATCGAAGATAGTTTAAAAAGTGTTGATGAGATGGCTTACACGTTAGCACGTGAAGTGAACTCGGCCCATATTGAAGGTCACGATCGTTATGGAAAGCCAGGCGTTTTATTTTTTGATATGCCAGACACTGCAAAAGGTGCCTCTGGAAAACTTCAGGTTAATAAAACTGTCTTTAATGACGTTGGCAGAATTGCCGCTGGAAATAAGCAAGATGCTCCGGGTGATAATACAATTGCTAATATGATCTCTGGAATCCAGTACAGAGCTACTATGGAAAAAGGGACTGCAACCTTAGATGATTTCTACAATGCCGGTGTTGGTGAATTGGGAACGATTACTCAGCGAGCGAGATCAACTCAGGAAGCTCAGAAAAATATCGTCGATCAAATGAGTACCTTAAGAGAAAATATCAGCGGTGTTTCTTTAGATGAAGAAACAACAAATATGATCGAGATGCAGAAAATGTACGATGCTTCGGCAAAGGTCATCAAGACTGCAGATGAAATGTTAGAAACAGTTTTAAATTTAAAACGTTAATCGGGTAGGTAGATGAGAGTCGCAGATAAGAACATCACAGGTCAGTCACTTCGTAATATTCAGAAGAATCGTTCTGATATGTCGGATTTGTCTAACCAAGCGGCGACTCAGAAAAAAATCACACGTCCAAGTGATGATCCGTTAGCGAGTTCTCGAGTTCTTGCAGCAAGAACTGATGAACGTGGTTACAAACAATTTATTCAAAATATAGCTCAAGCCAAGTCCTTCCTTGAATTTTCTGAACAGGCTTTGGGAGAGTTAAATGATTCGTTAGTTCGTGCAAAGGAACTAGCGATTGCGCAATCAACTGACGGTGGTGCGAGCGAGGAAACTCGCCGTATCACTGCTCAGGAAGTTGGCCAGTTGTTTTCTCAAAGTGTGCAGATTGCGAATCGTAAATTAGGCGATCGCTTTATTTTCGGTGGCTTTCAAACAATGAAGCAGCCATTCGACACTGAAGGAAATTACGCAGGCGATGATGGAGACATTAAGATTCAGGTTCATAAAGATGCCTACGTTGGGGTTAATATGCCCGGTAGCAAAGTTTTTCTAGGTAAAGGCATCGAAGGCGACGGAGTGATTCGAACTAGCTCTGACACGCCTAAGACTGTCAAAGAACTGCAAGAGTATCGAAAAGAAAAAAAAGAGATCGAGCTCGATCAACAAGAGGAAGAAAAACACAGTATCCAAACTCGAGGTTTGGCATCTGAAGGTACGATTACTCGCCTCAGTAACAAAGATCCGATCACAGAGGATAAAGGTTTGAACGTTTTCAAGGTTCTTAAGGGCCTTGAGATCAGTTTGAAGACGAATGACAAGGTTGGCGTGCAAGAATCGATGGATCTGATCGATCAAGCGATCTCCCAAGTGGTCTTAGCTCGAGCAGAGATGGGTTCTCGCGTTGGTTCTTTGAATGCAACGACGGAGTCTCTACAAAAAGCTGTTGTCGATAACAAAGGCTTGGCTTCGCAGCTTGAGGACGCAGATGTTTTTCAGTTGGTCAGTGATATCAACAAAACAGAGAGTGCTCTTAAAGCCACAATGGAAACTTCTAGTAAAATGGTCGAGCGCAGCTTGCTTGACTTCCTTAGGTAGTTCGAATACCTAGACTCCCGCCCATTCAATTCTATGGCCGAAGCTTTATAGTTTATTTTAGATAAATTGATAAGGTGCCGATAGGTGGCAAAACACCCGTATGAAGGAGTCATACTATGCTGGTACTTACAAGGAAGTTAGGTGAGAGCATCGCCATCGATGATCACATTAAAATCCGCGTGGTTCAGATTAAAGGAAAGCAAGTCCGCCTGGGCATTGAAGCACCTAAAGATACAAAAATTCACCGTGAAGAAGTATACTTAGCGATCCAGGAACAGAATGAACAGTCGGCGACTGTTAGCTCTGACAAGACCCGTTCCGTATCCAAACTATTGAAACCATAATCACCTCCATTAGCACTTCTATTGGCCCTTATGCGTCATAATGCCCTTTTTCTTTGATGCGAACTGGATTTAGGTCCAGATTTAAAGAAGGACTAGCCGTACAATTATCTTAAATTGTCTAACATTGTAGGTAGGTCTGTTTGCGGAGGGGTTAGCTTCTGAGCATTTTGCTCTAGAGTTAAAGTCGCAAACTTCAACTAAGGGGGCAAAGCTTGATTATTCAGACTTCACGATTCGGTCAGGTGCAGTTAAATAATGAAGACATCATTACTTTCTCGGAAGGTCTTTTAGGTTTCCAAGATCTTAGAACTTTCGTTCTCTTAGATGATCCGAATGATGATATTTTTGCTTGGCTCCAAAGTTGTGAATCTCCAGCAATCGCTTTTCCAGTACTTGAGCCTGAACTTTTTTCAGAAACTTATAAGATTAATTTAAGCAAATCAGATTTAGAAATTCTTCAGCTGCCTGATTCAAAAAAAGCCCGCGCATTTTGTATCGTAACGATTCCTGATGATCCAACAATGATGACTGCAAATGTGAAAGCTCCGATTGTTGTGAATGTCGATAAGAAACGCGCTCGTCAGTGCGTTCTTCAAGACAATCACTTAGCCATCCGCGAGCCGATCTTTACGAAATTGCAAGCGCGTGTCGTCGCAAATCCAACTTTATCGATCAAACAACAAAGCCCCAATATGGATGTTGCGATTAAGTTAACGACTCGTCCGGCAGAAGCTTAAATTTTTTAAAATTAATTTTGTAGAGAAGGCTGAAGCGAAAACTTCAGCCTTTTTCATTTTCAGATTTCGAGTTTTGGAAGTTGTTTATCAGCTTTCGCGCCTAAATCTTTCAGGCCTTCAACTTGAGAAATCAGATTGCCCTTACCTTCCGACATCCGTTTTGTAATATCGGCGTGAGTTCTTTGAGTCAGATCGATGCGGTCTCCAAGAAGTTTCAGATCATCAACTAGCCCTGCAAATTTGTCATACAGTGCACCTGCTTTACGAGCGATCTCGATCGCATTCTTTTGCTGCTTTTCTTGTTTCCAAAGCGAAGCCACGGTTCTTAAAGTTGTCAGTAACGTCGTTGGACTAACGAGTGCGATATTTTTTTCCCACGCTGTTTGAAAGAGCTCAGCTTTTTCTTTAAACGCTAACGCAAAAGCAGGCTCAAGTGGCATAAAGAGCATCACGAAATCTGGAGAATCCAGTTTTTCATTTAAGTAATATTTCTTTCCAGACAAGCCGTTGATGTGAGCTTCCAAAGACTGAACATGAAGTTTTGCGTAACGAAGTCTTTCTTCATCGGTGTCGCAGCAAGAGTAAGCCTCGTAAGCTTTTAGACTGACTTTTGAGTCGACGATCAAATGCTTGTTGCCCGGAATTTTCACGATAATATCGGGAAGAAGTCTTCCGCCGTCATCGCCCTTTAGATCCATATTAATACCTTGAGTAATGTATTCTTCGCCTTTTCGTAAGCCCGATCTCTGAAGAATATTTTCTAAGATCATTTCACCCCAGTTACCTTGAGTCTTCGTATCTCCTTTGAGGGCCCGCGATAAGTTCTGAGCATCTTTCGACATCGTGAGGTTAAGTTCCAAAAGTTTATTCAGCTCACCTTTTAGAACACCACGTTCGCTTCGTTCTTGGGCGTAGGTTGTGTCAACTTTACGTTCAAAGTCTTTAATTCGTTCCTTCAAAGGATCTAGTAACATCGAAAGGTTTTTGGTGCTGACATCATCAAAGCGCTTGGATTTCTCTTCAAAAATTTGATGAGCCAAAAGCTCGAACTGTTGCTTTATAGCCTCGTGGGTTTTCGAGTCATCTGACTTCCGCAGACGCAAAATGAGCAGAACCAGGGCAGAGCCTAGGACAAAACCACCAATAAAGAGAAAGATTCCGCTTCCTGACATGCATTATACCTTTAAGAAAGAGCAGTTTAGGTTTTAAATCTTAGCTATGTTAAATTCAGATTCG
>JANPPO010000096.1:0-18274 GCA_031428555.1 Bdellovibrionales bacterium
CCCCAAGAAAAGCCTTCTTTTAGCTTCGCTCATTTCCATTTTTTTACCTTGGGCATATTCAATTCCACACAAGCTGTATTCGTCCACAACTTGAATTGGCATCCGTCTAGCCTCTTCTTTGTTAGAAAGCTGGGCGTACGGGAAGATTTTTTCCATTTGTTTGTGCGTGAGCGGTGTAAGGCTACTTGTTTCACCCGCAGAAAGGACATCCCGGTATGCTGATCTTAACGCAACGAGATCATCAAAGATCCGCTCATCTCGATTAGGAGTCGAATACGTATCATAAGTTTCATAGCTCATGCATCGAGGGTTCTTTCGAACATAGTTAACACCTTCGGTGACAGCTTCAACCCGGATGACAAGTCCTTCGCAAACCGTTCGGCTGAGGCGTTGAATCATGGCTTCATTTGATTCGGTCTGAAGGGCTAAACGTTTTTGCGCCCACTTCCGCCAGTCCTTTAAGCGAACTTTATATTGTTCTTCTGAATAACCAGGAACTTGCCAAGCGGGTTGGCGCAGGTGAGAGATCGGTTTCCAATCTCTAAAACCGGCATGACCGTTTGGAGTTTGGTTTCCTTCAAAAACCCAACCCGGATTGGGCCAGCTTTGCCTTTCTTTGAGTGCAAAACCCGCACTTGCGCCAGCGCGAGAATTATAAACTAAATACGGAACACCGATCGGTAAAATATCTTTTACTGTCCAAGAATGGTGATTCACGGCAGTGGCTAGAATCAATCCACCTGGCCGAACTGTTTTTCGAGTCATCGCAACGGGGTAAGTATCTTGAGGCATTGAACGCGTTGAAACTAATTTATCGAGGTACTTTAAAAATTCCCGAGCACGAAGATCTTGATTCGAAATTTTATTAAAACGAGTCATTTCATTTGTGACAAGAGTACTTCCGCCCGTTGGATCATTAATCGCAAAAGGAAGCCGCTGTTCGAAAGCAAAAACGGCGCGCATAGCATAGACTGTATCGGCACAATCTTTGTTCATGCCGTAGTAACGATTCGCTTGTCCGTTTCTTAAAGTTTGGCGAGAAAAGAAATCAGTCGTCCATTCTGTTCTAACCCAATCAGCGTATTTTTGCTCCCACTGCGCATTCCAAGAATGGGAATTAGACCAGACCTGGGCCTGGGAAACTGAAGTCATAACCATACAAACAAGAGTCAGAATAAAAGATCGCATATTTTCTCCTGTGAAGTGCCGTTCGGGCCCTAAAGAACCATAAGCTCAGGCTCTATGTCTAGCGGTGACTTTAGTGACCAGACAAAATTAAGTTTACGGTGGGTCTGGCTTCTAGTCCGTCCAAGGTCTCGTATCAAGCGTTTAGGTAAACGTGCCGATAAATAAGTGTCATGAAAATTCAAATTTTGTTTATCTTTTCAATCATTTCCATCGCTCTCGTTGCCGGATATTCTAGCACCTTGGCAAAGCCCAAGTCGCAGCTATTACTACGTCAGGAAATTCTCGTGTTAGAATACAATGCCTTTAGAAATCTGCTGAAAGAGCAAAACTTGTATAAACGCAATCAGGTGCTCGAGAAGGCATTACTCGAAATTGAAAAGGTCAGGTCAGAGTCTCCGATGCAACTATCGGGAGACGAAAAAGCGATTTCTAAAATTGTTAAAAATTTAAAATCTATGGGTTTGCAAAACCAAGCGCAGCATAAAGAGGTTCTATGAAGAATGTGATCTTGATCTTAACATTTCTGGTTCTGATTACGAACTGTGTATCAAAGCAGCCCATAACTATTATTTTTCCCGATCAAGAAAAAGAAGATGCGCGCAAACCCTCGGGATTTTTTGATTTTTTCAAAAAAAAAGAACCAATAGTAACACTTATGAAGTGTGTAAACTGCACGACACCTTACTCTGAGCCAAACACAGTTCAGCTTGAAACGGAAAAATCTTGTACTTCTGATCGTCTTTATTATCAGGACAGATTCAAAAAGATATCGAACGTTTATAAATTAAAAAGAGACAACTTTCCTGAAGCCAATTTTCCGGAAGGCTGCGTTGTTCACATCATGAGAAGCGCAGGTGCGTACGATACCGAAAGCCCATATCTTACTCAGTGCGCGAGCGAAGACTCTGCACCAATTAGAGAAAGCGACAAGATCAAGGCTCACAAACTTGCGTGTACAACTTCTGAATATGCTTATTCAACATATAATGCATTCGTTGATGTGATGGATTGTTTGGACATTCCTCAGCGGGAACTTCTTCCGAAAATTTGGAATGAGAGCCAGTTTCATACGAACATGTATGGAAAAGGCGATGATGCAGGCGTTGGCCAACTAACGGGAGATGCGATTCAGGAAGTGATCAAGCAAAAATATGCTGATCACGAAATAACAGAATTAGATTATTTCAAAGCTGAGATGCGGAAATCAAATAAACCATCTTGTAATCGTATTCTAGCAGAGCCTTCAGCCTGGAAAATTATTGGAGCAAAGCCTGCTACTCGTTGTGGCATTATGACTCCAGAAGCTAATCCTTTACGAAATATTTTGTATACAGCCGTTTTCTACAGGGTCATCACGGCGCGAATCACGGGAATTTATTACCGCGCTGGAAAAGAATATATCAGAACTGCAGACGGTTTCATCGATCGAAGTGAAAACAAAAATGCACCTCTGGGTGGCCGAGTAAAAGAATACCAGCTAATTGAAAAGATGCAGGCTTTGGGAATTCAAAATCCGAACATGGATTTCTTAAAACAAGTTCTTGTAAGCCTAGCGTTTAACGCGGGATCGAATCAGGCAGTAAAAGTATTCGATAATTTTCTAAAAACTAAGATTGCAAATAATTTGACAGTCACCGAAGCGGAGCTTGATTTCATCAATGCAAACAGCCTTAGAGATAAACCTCTCATCGATATTCCAGACGGTGAGACAGAAGAAGCCAAAGTAGAACGTGAAACGAAATTAGCAGAAGCTCGAAGCCAAGCATTTGATCGAAATCTCCCTCAATTTTTGCGACTCATGCAAAACGGGGGTTCACCTGGATACGTCAGTAAAATCGCTTTTAGAACGACAAAGTTAAATAACGAAATAGGAGCCGGATTATGTACGCAGCCATCATTTTTGCAGCATTCATTACCTCAAGCGCAACCGCAGCAGTAAAACTCAGCGATGGTCGTGAATTCGGCATCAGCATGGGATTCCGTCACCAGGTCATAGCTGATGAACAGTTGCGCCAGGTGGTAGCAAGTGCCGTTGCAACAATCGATCGCATCGCTAAGTCACCTTGGAAAGCGGAACAGAAGCTTGCGGCTATTCACGACACTTACCAAAAAGTAAAAGTCTACAGAGCCACCTCTTGGTCTAGGTCGCCAGCGACAGAGATGAAACTTGATATGTTAATCGGACCATACGAAAGTTTTCCAGTCGCGAATAATTTTAAGAAGCAACATTGCCAAAACTATTACAGCACATTGAAAAATGAGTGGGAGCCAACAACTAAAGGCGTTCCTACATTAAACGGTGTTAGCCGGGCGTGGAATAATCTAAGAGCTATTTGCGAAGGGTAATTTCGCACTTCTGCTGTTTGCTGGAAATCTCGAATTGAAACAGTAGAAAATGGCACTTACGTTGCTCGTTCATAGAGTATGATGCGAGCAAGTAGCATTAAAACTTTTCTATTAGTATCAACACTAATTTGGTTAGCAAGTGCCTTACTATTTTTGGCAAATGCTCAAGCATCGACAAAAGAAGATTGGCACAATTTAGTACCAGAATCGATGCAGGCATTGCCAGAGGGCGTCTTAAAATGGTACATTACTGAAACCGATTTTTTATCCCGAAATGTGGATCCACGAAAAATCTATTCCCCCCACTTAAACTATCAAGATGCTGAGTACAAACCTGAAAATAAGGCCGTTTTCGATTTAGTGGGTCTCTGGATCCCTGCAGAAGAATTGAAATACTTTTCCACGTCAAGAAGCCAGAATTTAGAAAAGCGATTCAAGCGTGTTAAAAACGGAAGAAACGAAATACTATTTTTGATTCATCCAGAGTCTCTTGAAATTTATAAAAAATGGCTGAATGCAGGTTACCAAGTTGAAATATTCAAGGCCGCAGCTACAGCATCATCACGAAGTCTTTTAGCTTGGCAGCCAGGTGACGAGAAAAATGCCTTCATAGCAAAAGTAAGTCTCAATAAGGAAATAGCTGGAGTAGTTCGCACTTTGAGTGGTGCTGAAACAGCAAAAAGCATTGGCGTGTCGGAAACCTTAGAAGGCGCTACCAATCTTCCAAAGTCTCTGTTGTTGATGAATGAAAGTTTTTCTGCGATTCCGAAAGGCCTTCTTCGGGGTGGAATGATTATTCGCGAATTCCCTCAAGAAATGGTAAGTGGCAATTCACATTTCGTCCCCTTGTTTGCATTGTATGGAAGCAAAAGACCAGGCTATTTACTCTGGGCCTTACAGAATTCTCAAGATTCGGTTGAGACCGTCATTCGTCAGAAAATTTTAAAGCCATTTGCCACACTTTGGACCGAAATGGCATTAGAGCAGGGAATTTTATTCGAGCCTCATGCGCAAAATATCCTAATTGAACTTAAAAACAATCGGATCACCGGAAAGTTTGTTTTAAGGGATTTTGGTGGAGTTACAATCGACTTTGAATACCGAAAAATGCGAAAGCTATTTGTTCCTAAATTTTTACCTACGTTTTCCGGATCAATGGAAAAAGATTATTCTTTGGATTGGTATTCCAGAAATATTCGAGAGAGTTTGCATACCTTTTTTGAGGGCGGTTTTTTGTTCAACGTTCAAGATTCGCTTACCAGTTGGCAGAAAAATAAACTCATCTCGTTTAAGTCATTTTCGGTTATCACTGCTTTTCGAGACGAGCTGGTTCAAGTCTTGGAACAGAAGTCCGGGCAAAAAATAAATTTAGGAAAAGACTACAGTCAGCTAGAACACATCGTTCTTAAAAATAGACTTCAGTTTCCTTCTCAAGGCGAACGTTTGAAATGTAATCAGTTTTTTAAAAAAGTCAGTTTAGGAAATTGAAGATTAAGGAGCTTTTTCTTCAGCCATTGGCTTCAAAACTTCGTCTGGAGGTTTTGGAAATGGTTCGTTCTTTTTAGATTTTTTAGCTGATTTTTGTTGAGATGTCGCAAGTGCCGTACCGGTCATAAGAACACCCAGCGCGGGATCAGAATTACCATGAACAGCAGTTGTCGTATTACCAGTTGGCGAGCCTGTAACCGGATCGATCTCTTGTCTAATCGTCGGATAATAACAAGCGCTGATTGAAAGACTGAGAGCTAAAATAAAAATTAATTTCATAAACAAACCTTTCGATCAAAAATTACATCTGGCGCGTGCGTTTTTCGACAGCAAGTGCCGCTTCACGAATTGCTTCAGACAAAGTCGGGTGAGAGTGGAATGAGCGCGCCAAGTCTTCACTTGATGCCTTAAATTCCATTGCAACAACGATCTCGCCTAAAAGTTCTGAAGCTTTCGGTCCTACGATGTGGCCACCGATGATGCGATCAGTTTTTTTATCAGCTAAAATTTTAACGAAGCCATCCGTTTGTGCAATAGCGCGGGCACGACCGTTCGCAGAGAATGGAAATTTACCCACATTATATTCAATACCTTGAGCTTTACATTGCTCTTCCGTCAGTCCCACTGAAGCAACTTCCGGGTGAGTGTATATAACAGAAGGAACGGTTTCATAATTTACGTGACCATGATGGCCTGCTAAAGCTTCAGCACAAGCAACGCCTTCTTCTTCCGCTTTATGCGCAAGCATCGGGCCTACAATCACATCGCCAATTGCGTAGATACCTGGAACTGAAGTTTGGAAATGTGCGTCGGTTTGAACCACTCCACGTGCATCTTTTCTAATACCGACATCTTCTAAGCCAAGGCCATCGGTGAAAGCTTTTCTTCCAGTGGCAACCAGCACAACGTCAGCTTTCAAAGTCGCTGTTTTATTAGTTTTCATATCTTCGTAAGTGAGCTCAACGCCGTCGCTGACAACTTTTGATCCAGTGACTTTTGTTGAAGTCATGAACTTGATGCCCTCTTTAGTCATGACTCTAACTAACGCTGTCATTGTTTCTTGATCCATCATCGAACAAATCTGTTCGGCGAATTCAATGACTGTGACTTCAGCACCTAAGCGCGCCCAAACCGAACCCATTTCTAAACCAATTACGCCGCCGCCAACGACAGCCATCTTAGTCGGAACTTCAGCTAGTTTAAGTGCACCAGTTGAAGAGACAATTTTTTTCTCATCATATTTTAAGAAGGGGAGTTCGACCGGTACAGAACCTGTTGCGATCATAATATTTTTAGTTTGATAGACTTGAGTCGATCCATCGGCAGCTTTGACTTCGACCTGATGCAGGTCGCCTGACTTAGCTTTGATTTTGCCGTGGCCTTTGAGCCATTCGATCTTGTTCTTTTTCATCAAGAACTCGATCCCTTTGGTATTATCTAAAACAACTTTTTCTTTTCGGGTCATCATAGCTGGCAAATCTAATGCCACGCCTGAAACTTTGATTCCGTGCTTACCCATGTCGTGAAGAATGGCCTGATAGTGTTCGCTTGATTCAAGAAGGGCCTTAGAGGGAATGCAACCAACGTTTAAGCACGTGCCACCTAAGGTTTTATCTTTTTCAATGATCGCAGTTTTGAGTCCCAATTGTGCAGCCCGAATCGCGCCGACATAACCACCAGGACCAGAACCAATTATTATCAAGTCAAACATTTCAATCTCCAATAAATACTTCTTTTATCAAATTTCGAGTAACAATCTTTCAGGATCTTCAACGCCTTCTTTAATCTTTACTAAAAGACTTACGGCTTCTTTTCCATCAAGCATTCGATGGTCGTAACTTAATGCTACGTACATCATAGGGCGGATCTGGATTTCTTTGCCTTTACCTGTGTTCACAACGACAGCGCGGTCTTCGATTTTATGCATTCCTAAAATCGCACTTTGTGGAGCATTTAAAATCGGAGTCGACATAAGCGAACCGAACACGCCACCATTGGTGATCGTAAAAGTTCCATTTTGCATATCGTCTACAGTGATTTTTCCGTCACGTGCTTTTAATGCATAATCGCGAATTGATAATTCAACTTGGGCGATACTCATTTGATCAGCATCTTTAATAACTGGAACCATCAAACCTTTTTCAGTGCTGACGGCAATTCCGATATTGTAATAATTGTGATATTCGATGTTATCACCTTGAAGGTAAGCGTTTGCAGATGGGAAAGCTTTTAAAGCTTCGATTGCAGCTTTCGCAAAAATTCCCATGAAACCTAAACCAACCCCGTACTTTTCTTTGAATGTATCTTTATATTTTGCGCGAAGTTCATTGAGCTTCGTCATATCGATTTCATTGAAAGTCGTGAGCATCGCAGCGTTGTGCTGAGCTTGCACCAAACGTTCTGCAATTTTCTTTCTGATCGTTGTCATCGGAACAAGTTTTTTATCACCTTGCTTAGACATTGCAGGAGGAACGTAAACCGGAGTCGGAGCTTTCGCTTGCGCAGGGGCAGGAGTTGAAGCCTGCGGAGTAGTTCCAGGATTTTGTGAATAACCTTGCTTAGGTACATTGAGCACATCAGCTTTTGTTAATCTACCGTCTTTGCCTGTTCCCTGAATCGTAGAAGTATCAACATTATTTTCAGCCACAATTCTTTGAACAGCAGGGCCTGAAGCACTTAAGCCTGCAGATTGTTGTGAAGGCGCCGGAGCCTGCTTCGGAGTTTCAGCTTTTGGAGCTGGTGCTGCGGTCTCGGCTTTTTTCGGAGCCGGAGCAGAGGTCGCAGTAGCTGTGATATCGCTATCCAAAGTTGCAACAGTCGCACCGATTTTCACCGTGCTTCCAGCTTCTGCTTGGATCATCAGAACACCATCGTTTTCAGCGACGACTTCAACACTGGCTTTGTCTGTCTCAAGCAGCATCAGCACGTCATTTCGTTTGACCGATTCGCCAGATTTTTTCATCCAGGCGCCGATTGTGGCTTCTGTGATGCTTTCTCCGACTGCGGGTACTTTTACTTCTGTCTTCATGGTGTTCTCCTATTTATAACTTTCAAATGCATTTTTAATAAGTTCGGCCTGTTCAATTCTGTGGCGATAGATACTGCCAGCAGCAGGTGATGATCTTTCAGGTCGACCGGCATATTCTAATTCAAATTTCATCATCTCTTTTTTGAAGAGTTCTTTGAATTTGAAATAAACATGTTGGAAGGCGCCCATGTTTTGCGGTTCTTCCTGAGCCCAGATCACGTTTTTGAGTCCAGGATAAGTATTTAAAACTTCAACAACTTGTTTTGCAGCGAACGGGTAGAGTTGTTCCATGCGAACTAAAGCTGTTGTGTCATCGTTTCGCTTTTCTCTTTCTTCTAAAAGCTCATAATAAAGCTTACCAGAAACAAAAATCACATTCTTTACTTTCCTTGTGTCCTTAAGCAAAGCATCTGGAATCACTTCCATAAACTGTCCAAGAGCTAACTCTTCTAAAGTCGAAACTGCTTTTGGATGACGAAGTAAAGATTTTGGCGACATGATCACAAGTGGTTTTCTGAAATCACGTTTCATTTGTCGTCTCATCGCGTGATAGATCTGCGCAGGAGTCGTCAAATTAGCCACTTGAATATTATTTTGTGCTGCTAATTGTAAAAAGCGCTCGAGCCGTGCACTTGAGTGTTCAGGACCCTGACCTTCATAACCGTGAGGTAATAAAAGTACCAAGCCCGACATCTGCATCCACTTTGCTTCACCGGCTGTTAAGAATTGATCAATAATGATTTGCGCACTGTTTGCGAAATCACCAAATTGCGCTTCCCAAATTGTAAGGAATGTTGGATCGCAGGTTGCATTCCCATATTCAAAGCCTAGAACACCGTATTCAGAAAGAATAGAATCATAAACACAGAATTCAACCGAATCGCCATTGATTTGATCAAGAGCGAAATATGGTTCACCGGTTTTTGAATCGTACAAAGCCGCATGACGGTGAGTGAATGTTCCCCGAACACAATCTTGGCCAGTTAAACGAACCGATGTTCCTTCAGCTAGTAATGAACCGTAAGAAAGAAGTTCAGCCGTTCCCCAATCTAGGGGCTCTTTGCCTTGCGACATGATTTTACGATTTTCTAAAAGCTTTAATAATTTTGGATGCGGAGTAAAGCCCGGAGGCACTTCACCCATTTTAAAACAAATTTCTTTTAACTTATTCAGCTCAAACTTTGTATCAGTTGGCTTTTCAAAATCGGGAGTCTTAGCTTTTCGTAAGCCCTTCCAGAATCCTTCAAACTTAAATGGCTTAATTTTAGGAGCAGCTTTTTTAGTATCTTCAAAAGTTTTTTGAAGATTGTCCATTTTCTCTTGGTAGAAGCTGTCGTAGTAAGCTTGATCGATCGCACCTTCGCGAACTAATTGTTTGCCGTAGATCTCGCGTAAAGTTGGGTGCTTCTTAATCAAATCATACATTAATGGCTGCGTGTAAGCTGGTTCGTCACCTTCATTGTGACCAAATCTTCGGTAACAAACAATTGTGACAACGATATCGCGGCCCCATTCCTGACGGTATCGAATCGCCATGTCCATCGCTCTGACACAAGCTTCAGCATCGTCGCCATTGACATGAAGAACTGGAGTATGAAGAACTTTAGCAACATCAGATGCGTAATGAGAAGACCGTCCATTTTCAGGAGAAGTTGTAAACCCAACTTGATTATCGATCACGATATGTAAAGTTCCACCAACTGTGTAACCCTTTACGTGTGCCATCTGAAAAGTTTCTAAGCCCACGCCTTGGCCTGCGAATGCAGCATCACCATGAATTAAAACTGGAACAACTTTTTTTCTATTTTTCGTATCTTTTCTTCTTCGCTGAGCCGCGCGAACCATTCCTAAAACAACCGGATTCACAGCCTCTAGATGAGAAGGGTTGTAAGCCAATCCAACTTGTACAGGTCCACTTGGAGTTTCCTTGGTAGAAACGTAGCCTAAGTGATACTTTACATCGCCGTCGTAATCTTCCATCGGTTCCGCTAATTCAGTCGGCCCATTGAAATCTGCAAAAATATACTCAAGAGCTTTACCCATGAAGTTCGCTAAAACGTTTACACGACCACGGTGAGCCATTCCTAAAATAAATTCTTCAACTTGTAGGCTAGCACCTTTTTGTACCATGTATTCTAGCATTGGAAGAACGGCGTCACCGCCTTCAACCGAAAATCTTTTCGTACCAACGTAGCGAGTATGAATAAATTTTTCCAAAGATTCAGCGCGAGCAATAGATTCGTAAGCTGCTTTTTTTTGAGTTTGAGTCAGTTTGAAATTTGCATTTTCTTTTTCGAATTCTTTAATGAACCAGTTGCGAACTTCAGGTAGCGCTTCAGCACATTGAACTGTTAATTTTCCGCAATAACAATTTCGTACGTGCTGGATGATGTCTCGCAAAGTGGCGTTTGGTTTTCCAATCATCGAACCAATTTGAAATTTCTGATCAAGATCAGCTTCTTTTAAATTGAATCTTCCCAATGATAATTGATCAGAAGGGGAAGCTGTGTTCGTGAGCGGATCTAATTGCGCTTCGAAGTGTCCGTAATTTCTGTAAGCGTTAATAAGATTGTAAACATCTAATTCTTTTTCACTTAGACCCATTGATCCATCTGAAGCGAATTCAAATCCTTCGAAAAATTTTTTCCAGTCAGTTGTGACACTTTCAGGATTGGATTTGTATTGAAGATAAAGACCTTCGATATAGTCTAAGTTGGAACGGTTCATGGTGGTATTTCCTCTCAAAAAGCGTGCGAAAATCTTGTGATGGCTGCAATTTTTCAAACTGCCCCCTGTTCGTCACGACATAATGCGCACGATCATAGGGGTGTGACTTTGCAGACACGTCGCCTGTGAATATGTTAGAACGATCCTCACAACTTGGGCAGGATTTAAGAACCTTGAGCATAAACTCAAGCCTTGGGTCTTTGGCCTAAAAGCACAGTCTAGGAACAAGTTGCCTAGCTGGCTGCCTAGTCGACTTTTTTGAGAGGAGAATCCCATGCCTACTTTAGTAATCATACGTCACGGCGAAAGTACTTGGAACCAAGAGAATCGTTTTACCGGTTGGGTCGATGTCGATTTGGCTGAAAAGGGCGTGCACGAAGCGATTCAAGGTGGTCGAGCTTTGAAAGAGCAAAAACTCCAATTCGATATTGTGTACACAAGTGTTCTGAAAAGAGCGATCAAATCCATGAATCTCGTCTTAGAAGAGCTCGACCAGCATTGGTTGCCGGTAGTCAAAAGCTGGAGACTGAACGAACGTCATTACGGCGAGCTTCAAGGTCTCAACAAATCCGAAATGGCTGAAATGCACGGCGAAGACCAAGTAAAACTTTGGAGACGCAGTTTCGATGTTCCACCTCCTTTTTTAAAAACCAGTGATGAACGACATCCCAGTCATGATCCTCGTTACAAAGATGTGCCGGCTGCGGATTTACCTGCAGGTGAATCGTTGAAGTTAACGGCTGATCGCTTCAAGCCATTCTGGGAAAAGGAAATCGTGCCTAAAATTCAGGCAGGGAAGAATGTTTTGATCGTCGCTCATGGAAATAGTCTTCGGGCGCTGATGATGATTTTAGAAAATATGAAGCCTGATGAAATCATGGAAGTGAATATGCCGACGGGGATACCGCTTCTTTTTGATCTCGATACGTCATTGAAAATTAAGTCGAAGAGATTTATTGGGGATGAAGCTGCGGTGAAAAAGGCAATGGACTCTGTTGCTGCTCAAGGGAAGAAGAAGTAGGTAGCCTGACAGCCTTCCTGGCCGTCAGAACTAAAATTCTTTTTTTGTTCGATTTGCTTTTTTAATTACGAAGCGTCTCTTTGTCTTCTTGTTTTTCTTTCGATTAAAGAATCGATTTTTGCTACTTTAACGTCGATGTCTTTTACTATTGCATCAATATCTGACATTCGTGCATATACGCTATCTTTGCCGTGAGTCTTAACTTGGTCTTTGTTTTCTTTAGCTAAGTCTAAGGCTTTTTGATATTTATTTTTTGCAGCCAATAAGTCTGATTTCGCTGACATATACTTTGCGCGAACAAGTTCCATTTCGGTCAATGACATTTTTTCTGGAGAACCAGTATAAGCTGCCTCCATATAACTTTTTGCTCCACGCTCAGATAGAACGTTTGCTTCGTTTCCTGCGTCGTTGATTTTGTCTGCTGCTTTTTCTGCAGAGTCTCCGCAACCTACGATTGCAGTAAATAGTGCTAATACGATCAATAGCTTTTTCATTTGTAAACCCCCATGGTTTTTTGTTTAAGTTCAGTGGGGTTATAAAAGAAGTTGTTGAGAATTGCTGACAAAATTTGTCGCCATGTAATTTAGAAATGAGTGTCGAAAAGTATGACAGGAGTTTTGTGAGTTAAAATAACTTTTGTTGGTCGATGAGGTTCAGTTTTGCGCAATCTTTGAGAAAAATATAAGTTAGATCAAGTTTCATCCTGACCAACTTCGTACTTCAGAATATCTCCGAAATTTGCAATTCTCGCTCGAGGACCACATTAATGCGAGATGAAGTCTGTCTTATTTCTGCCCGACCCGAAATTGCAAATTTCGGAGATATTCAAAAAAACGAGGGCTCGCATTCGAAGCTGCGGAATACAAATTTTAAATGGTAACTATTCAGTAACGAAGTTCTGGCAGATGTGACCATGTGATGTTTCCTGCGAAAACTTTTTGTAAAGTAGATCGTAGAGATCTCGCTCTATGGTTCCAATCTGCGTCGAAGTTATTACTAGCTGGTTTAGAGTTTCGAGTGAGTTCTGATTTGAATTCGAATTTGAATTTAGTGCATTGGCAGGGTCAGCAGCAAGTTCGATTGATTTTACTACGATGCCGGTTTCTTCAGTTGTTGAGGTGTTTCTTTCTGAAACTTCTGTTCTTGAAAGATCGCAAGGGACGGATTCTTTCAAATCTGGGTTTAAGCTGTGGCAGTTATTCGTGAGCATTGTGACTAGTGATTCACGGTGTTTTCCTAGCAAACTTTTTAAATTTTCATCCAACGATTTAAGTTTGCTGATCATTTGTTCTGAAATCAGAGGAGCTTCATCGGTAGCTGCTTTGCCACTAGTGGATATGCTAGCAAGAGCGCTAATATTTGCTAAAGTTTTTTCTACCCCGGCTTGATCAACGCTGTAAATCTCAGGGCCTGATTTTTTTCCTGCAACAAGAACTGTCGTGCGAAGTTCTTTTAAAACTTCATATGCTTTTTTTCCGGCTGGTGTTGAAATCAAGGGCTGACCTAAATCGATATCTTTATACTTGCGACTTTTTAAATGAAGGTCTTCTAAGTTTTTTGCCGAGTTGTGACCAAGTAGGTAGGCGATGACGTTATTATTCATCATGAGGCCCACAGTATCTGCCGGGGCAGTCGTCACCACACACGTATTTTCATCTTCTAAAGTCATCAGCTGACCCGAGAAACAAGTGGCGCCAATGATTCCAAGCTTCACTTTGTTTTGCTTGGCTAAGTTTCTAATTTTTAAAAGCGAGGGCAAAATGTCAGCTGTCCCATTGATCGTGGAAATTGTGTACTTGCCGTTTTCCATAACACCGTGGGTATCAAGATAGATCATAAGCTGGCCATGATTAATCCTGCCTGTCGCTAAATTGGTTTCGATATCTTGAAGAAATGGAATCAGATTTTCTTTCGTTAGAGTCTGACTTCGAGCTGCGACGGCTTCTCTTAGTTTTTTAGATTTGAGTTGATCGCCTGCAAAGAGATAGCGGGCTTTCCAGTTATTTTTTTCTAAACTTCGAACGTAAGAAAAACTGTAGTCGAAGTTTGTGGCTTTTTCATTTTGTGATACAGGCTCGCCGCCACCAATGTAGTATAAATATTTGGCCTGATGTTGTGCAAAGCTAGTTTCAGAGAGAAGAGTCAGGAGAATGCTTAGACAGAACGAAAACATGTATTTTAGTAGCTTTTCCGAAATCACTACCTGCCCTCCGCCTGCATGATTTAATATACGAGCTTCTCATGCTTGAAATCTTGCATGCAAATCACCGTTGAAAACCTAGATTAAATCACTAGACAAAAGTCTGCCTTTTCCTGCAGGATACATCTATCTATGAAAACTTTATTTAGAAACGCTAGATTTTATCGAGAAAAGAAGCCGACTCACTTTCTCGTGTCCAGTGGAAAAATCGAAAAAATATCGAATGATATCGATCCTCGCAGCGCAGATGATGAAATAGATTTAGAAGGTGCGCTCGTGATGCCTGGCTTCGTCGAGTGTCACACCCACACGGTTTTTGCGGGCAACCGCGGTTTAGAAATGGAAATGAAATTTCAAGGCAGAAGTTATCAGGACATTGCCCAAGCAGGTGGTGGAATATTATCAACCGTTAAGGCAACTCGCGCGGCAACTCTTGAAGAACTTAAGCATTTAACAGTTAAAAGAATTCAAAATTTTATTAATCAGGGTGTGACGACTTTAGAAATTAAATCGGGTTACGGTTTGGATCTACAAACTGAAATTAAAATGCTTCAGGCGATTCCAGAAAATAATCGAATCGATGTTGTCAGGACTTTTTTGGGCGCACACGCGAAGCCAGAAGAGTTTAAAACTCATGGTGAATATTTAAAAGAATTAGTAAATAGCTATTTACCCGAAATCAAAAAACTTGGGTTAGCAAGTCGAGCAGATATTTTTATTGAAAATGGCTTTTTTGAAAAGGAAGAATCAAGACAGTATCTTTTGAAAGCGAAGCAACTTGGCTTTCAAATTACGATTCATGCGGATCAGCTCAGTCTTTCAGGCGGAACCGAAGTGGGTTGTGATTTAGAGGCCATGAGCACCGATCACTGTATTCAAGTCAGTGACTTGGAAATTAAAAAGTTAGCTCAGTCAAAAACGGTAGCGGTTCTTTTGCCGGCTGCCGATCTTTATTTAAAATGTTCCTACCCACCGGCTCGGAAAATGATCGATGCCGGAGTCAAAGTTGCACTCGCTACGGATTTTAATCCTGGCACCAGTCCGACTCAGGATTTGGGATTAGTTGGAATGCTTGCACGAAGAGAAATGAAAATGACTTTGGATGAAGTTGTAAAGGCCTACACAATCAACGCTGCTCAAGCGCTTGGTTTAGAAACAGAAGTTGGATCACTCGATGTCGGGAAAAAAGCTGACTTCACAGTTTGGGACTGTGATGAAAATGAACTTTTTCTTGAAATCGGCGGCATGAAACCGGTTCATGTTTATAAAGCGGGAATTCGCCTCTGATTTGCTCACTTTAACTTCTTTAAAAAAGTACGCGCAGGTCATTTTTTTATTAACTCATTCCTAACTGATTCGTGTCTAAACCCTCATGCGGCCCAACAGCGGGCTATAATGCGAGGCATTACGAAATGTAAGAATCTTAAAAAATGAATTGATTGATAGGTTCGAGCCTTACTAGGCTGAAGCCAACTGAGCAACATGTGCTTTAGAGGGGATACCGGACATGAAGTCATCATACTCACAACTTATGCAAACACAGTATTTTCATCCTGCGTTTAACTCGGCCATTTATGATGGTCCACTTCGCCTCTACTTCGCCCAATTTCACGAGTCTCTGGCGCTTAAGCTATACTTTATGGCACAGCAAAAGCTTCAAAATGTATGGGCAGAAGCAAAAGATATCTCACGAAAAACCGGTTCAACTGTCCTTGTGCTGATTTACCCCTCTGCTGAATTCTTTGATCAAACTTTCGCGAAAGCCCAACATCCCCATAAAAGGTTTGCCATCGATCAGTTCGAACAAGACTTACTACTAGGAGTTCGCGGTCCATTTGAAGATGATGAGCTTGAACCTTTCTTAGTGGTGTTAGAAAATGAGATGAGAAAGTGGATCAAATCTCATGACACAAAAATCGCCGGCCCCATCGAATTGGTCTAATTTTTTGACTCGCTCAACGGTATTAGATCGGGTAAAAAATCGATCCGGTCAGGTCGTGATCGAATACATTTTGCTTCTAGTGTTAGTCACCGGTCTCGGTGCAGTCATCATCAAAGGCTTAGTTTCGCGCAATCCTGACCCTGCTGAAACGGGAATTCTCGTCGCTAAATGGCAAAGAATTCTCGAGACGATTGCGCAAGACAATCCAGAAGAGTAAGTACTAAATCATGGAAAAAGAAACAGTCGTACTTGCTGGCGGATGCTTTTGGGGCGTGGAAGAACTTTTAAGAAAAATTCCCGGAGTTATAACCACAGACGTTGGATACAGCGGCGGTGAAGACGACAACGCAAATTATAACATCGTCAAAACTGGAAAATCAGGGCACGCTGAAGCGGTCAGAATCGAATTCGATTCAAGCAAGATCAGCTTCGAACAAATCCTCGAACATTTTTTTAAACTTCACGATCCGACAACAAAAAATCAACAGGGTAATGACGTGGGAACACAATATCGTTCAGTGATTTTTTTCCAGAGCGACATGCAAAAAGAAAAATCGTTGATGATGATCGACCGAGTAAACAAATCAGGCGTCTGGAAAAAACCAGCGGTAACAGAAGTCATTCCACTCAAAAAATTCATCCCAGCAGAAGACTACCACCAAGATTACTTAGTAAAAAACCCCGCAGGCTACACCTGCCACTACTACCGAAAAGTAGATTTCTAAAAGGTGACAGTCCACTTTTCTTGTCGATGCTGCGTCGGAGAACGACATTCTTATGGAGTAGCTTTTCCGGAATTAGAATCGCCGGTGCGACTTGCGGGCAGTAATTCAAATAGTTCTGTGGCAGTTTGATTTTTTGTAACTTCAGAATTCATTGCGTGTATGCCCATTGTCACCGTCTTGCCTGTTTTCTTGTCTACGGTTTCGCCGTGAACGAGATCAAGCTGCGGAATAACTGATTCTTCTGGAACCACACCTAGCTTACGTCGGACTTTATGTTCTAATGATAAAAGTGTACGTCCAAAAAAAAATTTTTGAGTTTGTTTATCATATGCCTGAAATTCAACAATATGACACTCTGCTTTTCCAGACTGTAAAAGATTTGAAAGAGCCGCGCCAAATTTATTAAGTCCCTTGCATGGATTTAATTTTACAGAATCACTGACAACTGAAAGTTGGGGATTTCGGCTCTTCAAAACAGAATCAACACTTCTTTTCGCAAAATCAATTTTGGTATCTGAGTCGACCAGTTCAGTTGCGATTGAAAATTGAAAAGAAAAAACTGCACAAAGAATTAGAATAAATTTCATTTAGGCCTGCCTTTGAATCAAAGGTTATCACATTTTATTTAATACGAATTTCTTTTCAGTCTGGTCACTACTAATGTCTAGAGTTTAATAAATGAGTGGGTCCATAAATTAGCGCTTCTTCAATTCCTCTAACAAAGCTTTTTGCATAAGATCGCGAATGTCGTCTGCGATTTCGTGAACAAGATCACCGTCTTTTGCTGAATCGGGCTTATAGGGTAATTTGATGGGAGCTAAGAATTTGATTTTCCACTTCACCGGAATTGGAATGATATTGAGTGGCAAAGGCAAAATCGGGCCGCGCAAAAACTTCGTAAATTTTAGCGTGCTTAAGTTAATGCTCGCTTCTTCGGCTCCGATTATAATCGTAGGAACAATCCACGCATCAGTTTGCAAAGCCATCCGCACGAATCCGCGCTTAAATTCCTGAAGCTGGTACATTTTTGAAGAAGGCTTAAAGTTTCCGTTCTCGCCCTCTGGAAAAAGGACGATTAAATTCTTTTTCTGCAGATACTTGATTCCGTTTTCAAAAGTCGCTTCAATAAATCCCATTTTTTGAGCGGGGATTGCAGTCGTCGGAGTTAAAAACCACAAATGATGAGTCAGCATTCTAGGAATGCGACGACCATCCTTAACGAGAACGTCATTTAGCACGATCGCATCGAAGCCACTAAACCCCGAGTGATTGGGAGCAATAATCACGGCGCCAGTTTTTGGAATATTCTCAGTGCCCTCGACTTGCAGGCGAAAATATTTTCTCAAGATCTCGCCTAAAAAGCGTGGGAAGACCCGAAACAGCAATGTGTCTTGATCTAAATTCTTGAGGTTAAATAATTTCTCTGCCGCACTCTTTAACACGCCGTTACGCATATTGTACCTGTCACATTTAAAACGAAAGATAGATTCATGGACTATATCCTTTCTATTGATCAAGGTACAACCAGTTCGCGCGCTGCCCTTATAAGTCAAAAAGGCGAGTGGGTGGCCGACGGGCAAAGGCCTTTTCGACAAATTTATCCAGAGCC
>JANPPO010000097.1:0-4686 GCA_031428555.1 Bdellovibrionales bacterium
CGCCAATAAAGTTCGCGCATATTTGGACGATAGCTTTTAAAGTCAGCTCTAAAAACAGTTTCCTGGCTAATAGTTAAATCAGAAATATCACCTGGCCCAATACTTTCACTCATGCCGCTAAGTGGAATGAGTGGTCCAATGTCGCGCACCCATGGAATTTGAACGCGGGGGAAAACAAAGAACAAGATCGCCACAACAGGAAATGATTTAAGTGCTGACTTGAGAGTCAGCTTCCACGGAGCGATCATATCTGGAGGCAGTAGAGATCGCCAGAGTCCTAAGAACACGGCTCCACCAATGGGAAACCAATAGAGATCAAGACTGAACAAGAATTTTAGTGCAACAAGTATGAAGCCTAGTAAAATCAAAAATTTTTCATCACGTTCGTTTCTAAAATCTGCAACTCGGAGTGAAGCGAGCATAACCAGTAAAGTACTTGAAGCTTCCTGGCCTAAAAACGTTTTAAACTGCGCTAAAACTAATCCTAAACTTAAAACAGAAAAAATATTGACCCAAAAAGTTGATAAGCCTACCCACCACTTTTTTTCAGCTCCGAAACGAAAGAATAGAAGCAGGAAACTGAGGCAAAGCGCCCAAGACTCGACTTCAATTGAAACTAAGGTCAGTGCACCCAGAATCGAATAACAAAATGTACTTTTCTGAAAAAATAATTTCATCTTCTATTTCCAGTTCGCAAGCTCAGTTAAGGCAAGCCTAAAAGCGTTTGTATTGTTTGAATTGTATTCGCGATTTGGCAACTTCAGTTCCCACGGAGAGCCAAGTCCCTGTGCTTGGGAAATCCATAACGTTAATTGTTCAAGGCGACTTTCAACTGCTAAATGGCTGACGTGATCCCAATTCAATCGACAAATTTGGTTTTCATTTCCTTCATGTAAAAGGGTTCTGAGCTGATTGCTTTTCGCTAAAGATCGCCAGTGAATTCTTTTTGGAGAATCACCTGGTTGATATTCTCGAATTTCTTTTAAAATCCCTACCGAGTCTTGAGAAGAAGCACCAGCTTGAGGAAAATCTTTTTGCCCACGTTTTGCTGGGTAGATGACGACGTCTTCTTTAGATTTTAAAATTTTCCAAGCTTGAAACATTCCGGCAGGGTACGAAGACTGAATTCGAATTCGTGGTAGAGGTTGAGATCCTCTTTTTTCAGGGGTCCACAGAATCTCAACGGTTTGCGATTCATCAGGCTTAAGATCAACTCTGACGACATTTTTTTGGCCTGAGACTTTGATTTCCACTTGTTTTAAAGTTTGCTGAGTTGTGTTTCGAACCACGACGAAAACGATTTGATCACTCTCGGCAAAAGCATCTTTGATAAAGCTTTTTTCAATCACAACATGATGAACGTGATCATTTGTTAGTTTGGCCATTGCTAGACCCATTGTGGTCAAATAGAAGCACACAACATAAACCAGATTATTTCCGTATGCCATTCCCATTAAAAGAAGAATGAAACAAAGAGATCCGTACGCCATTCCAAATTTGGTTGGCAGAATATAAGTTTTTTGTTCTTTAAATGGCAGCTGACTAAACTGGTATCGGAGTTTTTTGTACCAGCTGTTGAGCCCACTGCGTTCCTTGGTGTACTCCAAGCCGTCCTCCCAAACGATGAGCCATCACGGGAATGGCTACTTTTTGCACGTCTTGCGGTTCAACGTGATTACGTCCTTCTAAATAAGCCCAAGCTCGAGCAGCTTTTGCTAATGAAAGACCTGCGCGAGTCGATAATGGAAGGGACTCTTTCATTTCTTGTCTAGATTTTTCTAATAATGAAGTAATGTAATCAGCAACCACGGCAGAAACTAGAACTTGCGAAGCTCTTTTTTGCGCATCGATAATTTCAGCAACTGTAAAAAGTGGCTTTAAGCTTTGAATTTTTTCACGCGGGTCTGAACCTTGAATTAATTGTTTCTCAGTGTTCTTAGATGCGTAATGAAGTTCGATGCTCATCATGAAACGATCAAGCTGACTTTCAGGTAGTGGAAAAGTCGAAGACTGCTGATGCGGATTTTGAGTCGCGATCACTAAGAATGGCTCTGGTAAAGCCAATTCTTTTCCTTCAACGGTCACAGCTGATTCTTCCATCGCTTGTAAAAGCGCACTTTGCGTTCTAGGACTAGCGCGATTTAATTCGTCCGCCATTATAAGAGAGGCAAACAAAGGTCCCTTTTTAAAATCAAATGTACTTTTTTGAGAATTAAAAATTTCTACCCCGATTAAATCAGCAGGCAGCATATCCACAGTAAATTGAATCCGGTGAGTCTCTAAACCTAGGAGTGCTCCTAATGTCTGAACGAGAGTTGTCTTGCCAACACCAGGCACGTCTTCAATTAAGATGTGACCTTTGGCTAATAGACACGCAGCTGCCATTTTGATGGCTTCTTCTTTATCAAGAACAACTGAATTAGCGGCTTCGATTAAAGCTAAAAATTTTTCTCTCATGTGGTGCAGTTTTATCGGGGAATTTAGTGGCAAGCTTGAATAACTTCGAGCTTAAAATTTAAATTTTGGAAGCTATGGCTAATGACCAAATAATTTACAGAACCAGTCTAAATCGTTTACAGTTCGACTAACCTTGGTTCATAAATTTCGTCTCATTTTAGGTCAAAAGCCTAAATACTTAATTGGCTTAGTCATTTTAATTTTTTCCTGCATATTCTATGTCCACAAGGACCCCGCCTAGTCCAGCTATCCTGTATTCAGGGAATAAAACTATAAACAGGGGGAACAATATGAAAACGAAACTTACTTTTTTAACCACGATGCTGGCAACTTTAGTTGCTCATGCGGGTCTAGAAATATCGTCGATATCTTTAAGTCCATCAGCAGCCACAGCGGGGCAATCTATTACCGGCACTGCTCACCTAACGGAAGGCTGTAAATATTCAGCTGGATGTATTGTATCACTTCGAAGCAGCAATACAGCCGTTGCAAGTGTGCCAGCTTCTGTAACAGTTGCTTCCGGTGCAACAAGCAAAACATTTTCTTTTCTTGCTGGTAGTACCAACGGTACTGCAAGTATCACAGGAACCTTTGAAGGAAAATCTGCAAGTGCCTCTATGAGTGTGAGTGGCGGAGCTACAGCTCCCGCACCTACACCAATTTGTACGGCGAATTCAACTCGCTCATGCACAGTTGCAAATGGAACGGGTCAACAGACTTGTAACTCAAGCGGTTCAGCTTGGAGCTCATGCTTAGCTTCATCTTGTAACACTGGATACACGTTACAAAATGGATCTTGCGTTGCTTCTCAAACTTCAACTACAGGAAAGTTAGATGTATTCCAACTTACTAGTGGAGCAAGTAGCGGCGGCACGGTTGATGTGTATGCGAACATTCTTAATTCTTGCCAAAGCACTTCTGGTTGCGAAATTAGATTCACTAGCAGCAATCCAGCACTTCTGCCAGTGCCTGCCTCGATGATGCTAGCTAATCAGCAATTCGGAAGTACAATTTATGTAACGGCAGGAGCCGTGTCTGCGCCAACTGCTGTATCAGTGACAGCCTCTGCAGGTGGAGTATCTAAAACACTTAGCACGACAATTTTTCCTGGAGCAGTACCGCCAGCAGTTATGCACATGTATATGTATGGCGACGGTGGATATTCTCCAGTTACAGGTCAAATGATCAATATGCAGCTCAATATGCAGGGCACTTGTCCAGCTGGTGGATGCTTAGTTTCTATGAGCAGCAGTAACGCAACTGCCGCACCAGTACCGGCGCAAGTTCTTGTTCCTGAAGGCCGATCTTATGTGAATTTTTTCGTTAAAGCGGGAACGGTTGCAGCAAAGACAACTGTCACAATCACAGCAAGTTCTTACGGTCAGAGTTACAACACGGGTTCGATGCTTACAGTTCGCCCATCATGGCCAGTAAATGCTGATGGATCAATCTCGATGGTAGCGATTACTCAGAATCCTGGATCAACAACTGTGCAGTCAAATCCCGTTCAGGAAGCAAGAGCATACCAAAACGGACTTGATTCAATGATGTACACAGATGTTGCGTTGAATCTTTATAACCAATGTCAGGCTGCTTTTGCGGGTAATGGTCAATTAGTTGCGACTTCTCAGCCAACTCAGCTTCCACGCACAACAAATGGTTACAATTATTATTACAGCTATACTCAAAATTATAATTGTAGAGCTGGATACACAGGATGGTTGTCTTCTTTTACAACGACAGCTGGCACTGTGACAGCACCACAAGGATTTGCAGTAACAGCTTGTATGGTGAAGCCAGCTGCGGCAAATGTTGTGGTTAACTTCTCAAGTAACACAGCTGCGGCAAGTGTTCCTGCGAGTGCGACGATTCCAGCAGGACAACTTTGTGTGACTGTCAACGTAGCAACAGCTTCACTTAACGATGGATATGCGGGAGTTGATGCTCGTATTACTGCAAAACTAAATGGACTTTGGGTCAATGCGATTAAGACGGTTTACTACTAAGTTACTCGATTATTTTATAATCGGAGTTTTGAAAACGGGACCCTTCGGTCCCGTTTTCTTTTTTTCATTGGGGACTTTTTAAAATTTCTAAAAAAACTATTACTCAATTCATCGAAAAAATTCGCTGAACAAAAGTTTTTCGAAAAATCAAAACTGACAAAGGTCTAGGCTTTCCAAGGCCTTAGTCTAGGAAAAATGAAAAATATTTTCTGGCCCATTTCCC
>JANPPO010000098.1:0-11737 GCA_031428555.1 Bdellovibrionales bacterium
CAAAATAAAAAAGCGCACTTCTTTACGTGCGCTTTTTGTTCATAGTGACCGAAGTTTTAGTTCAGGCATTAAGTCATTTTGGGGGGCCTCGCTCGGCTCTGTCGTCTACTTCAAAAATATGTATTATTAGGTTATTTTTTAACACACGTCCTCCTTATTTGTATGACCTCATGAGTTTCGAACCTCTTAACAAGCCCGCGGTATCTCTCCGTGGATTCTTGCGACGTCATGTACATACTTTCGGCTAGTATTTCGAAGTGCTCAACTGGCTAATTTGAGACTTTCGGTGAAATTTTCGAATTCCCCCAATGAGATTGAAATTTTCCGAGGCGTATTCGGCAGTTACCGGAATTTAAATGGTATTAAAATAAATGACTTGCGATGAAAGATTTTTTCGCTGTCTCAGATTGAGACAGCGAAAAAGTTTATATTCTGACGAGCATACTCCTTACGAGTCCGCCCAGGATTATCTAACTTGAATTTGCGTTGGATCACATACAACAGGTCTATTGTGCTGAATAATTGTTTGCGGCTCTAAAATTATTCCAGAAGCAGAAACAGCGCTACGAACCATCATGACGTTTTGTCTAGAGCCGTCGATCGATGTGACCCGCTGGTTCGACGTTATAAACTGAACGGCTTCTCCAGGCGTCAACTGTTCAACGAATTCGATTAATGTAAATTGCGGTTTGCAGCTAACGAAATTATTAGATCCAATGAATTGCTTACGGACACCAGCGCAATTAAACTCTGCTGTTACATCGGTCAAAAAACCTTTATATAGCTCCGATTTGCTAGAGATGAAGTTGCAATTCAAAGTTGCGGCACTGGCCCCTAAACTCACTGCAAATAAAGCTACGAGTATTAATGATTTCATTTGATTCTCCTTTAAGATTGTTATGCTTTTCACTTATTGTGGAGAGTACCTGAAACTATAGTTCCTCGATATAATGGACTTAGACTACTTACTATTCCTATTGGGAATATAGCGAAAATAAAGTTAAATCGATTCTTTCAAATACTCAGGTATCCGCGCACTTAAGACCTATACGGACTTCGACAACCGACGAAGTTTCAAAACTTTAGCTCTATGACCACCGGGCAGTTATCAGAGCTTTCTGTGCTATCAAGCATGTTTACACTAATCCGCATTCATTTGTGTATACGAAGATTCGATTTTCTTTGTATTACGATTGAGATTGAAACACGCCCAACTATTATAAACACCGCTCGCCTGGAAACAAATATGCTTTCCAGTTTTTCTATTAACGAAGCTTTCGGTAAACTCGCCATTAGCCGCTGTTATGATATCTTTATCTTCGTTTGGAGTTGCGCACCTGATTTCGTATTTGCCCTCAAAAATCGACTTCTCGGAATTCCAAAAATCAGATAAAAAATCTGTAACGCCACCTTTTGAATAACTTAGCTTCGTTGGAATCTCACTAAGGGTCCATAGACTTTTATTAAAATTCGCAATAAGCGGAACGAGCGGATGATTCTCACTTTGGATTGTTTTTTTCTGAATTAGATAACCAACCGCTTTTAATTTTTCCTCACCAATTTTACATTCTGTCTGGACCAAAACTTTGGCGCCGGGGAATTGCTTTTGAATTAGAGCTTCAGCAGATGATAATTTCGGATCCATCTTTGCCATGGTTAAAATTGGAAAAATGATCAGAATTAAATAAAGAAAGAAATTTTTCATATCGCTAAGGTTATTAACGGCTGAGGATGCAGTCAAGAACCCAATCAATTGCGGCAGGCAAGCTTTCGATCAACGTGGGATTTGTCATTCCCAGATAAATTATAATGGACTTCAAAAAATAAAAACTTCTGTGATGCTATATTATGTGGATGATTTGAGATTAATTCGACGAAACTATTTTTTTGATTTTTGCAGCTATTTCTTCTGCACTTTTACCATTAGTGTCTATTTCAATGCCTCGATTTTTCATTCCGTCCTGATTTTGCCGAAGGCGTTTTGAGTCAAGTATTTCTGCCTCAGATCGAGGCCTCGCTCGCCGACGAATTCGCTCTGAAATTTCATCCTCGCTCGCCGATAAATAAAAAACATGGCTTTTGAAATCAACCCGCGAAATAAACCAATCAAGCTTTTGTGAGTCGTCAAAAAACATATCAAAAATAATGACCCTTGCACCGTTCTTACTATGCGCAGTAATCAAATCAATTCCTGCGTTTAACACGTAATCATTATTCGGGGATGCGAAACCTAGGCTGTCTCCTTCGATCCACACTGCCCCCACAATTTCATTCGCAAGACATTTTGAAATTGTGGTCTTGCCGGCACCGATTCCACCGTTTATTACGACCAGCATTTCTAAAACTTCAGCTCTACAACGACGGGACAGTGATCAGAGCCTTCGATGCTATCAAGGATGTCTGCGTTTATCATATTGCCTTCTAGCCCCTTCGAGACGCAGATGTAATCGATTCTCCAGCCTCTATTCGAAATGCGTGCGAGTTCGCGGTAACTCCACCAGCTATAGCGGTTTTTGACGTTGGGGTGAAATTTTCTAAACGCATCGACAAAGCCTAATTCAATAAAGCTATCGAGCCACTTTCGCTCTTCTGGTAAGAAGCCACTTTCTTTTGAAAGTCTGACGGGATCGTAAACATCGATTTCGGTGTGGGCCACGTTGTAGTCACCGACGACGATGATGTTCTTTCCTTTTTTTAATTCTTTTTTAAGATGTTCGTTTAAATCTTTTAAGAATTGTTGTTTAAAATCGTGTCTGACTTCGCCGGATCCACCGTTTGGAAAATAAATATTATAAAGGTCGAAGTGTTTGTGGGTGCTCCAAGCTATTCTTCCTTCACTGGTATACTGATCGAGGCCCCACCCATCTTTAAATTCGACTTCGTCACCCTTCACATATGTGGCAACGCCGGAATAACCTTTTTTTTGCGCAGATGACCAAAAAGAATGCGGGAACTTGAGTTTTTGGAGATCAATTTCGACTTGGTTTAGATGAGCCTTCGTTTCCTGTAAGCATAGGATGTCGGGCTTTTCAGAATCAACGAAGGATTGGAGGCCTTTCTTAGCGCAGGCTCTGATTCCGTTGACATTCCAAGTGATGATTTTCATGATAGGCTCCTCATATGAACTTGTCCCAAAACTTTTACGCTTATTTATGTCAAAAATACCCGAAACTTCAAGATGAAGCTTTGGAAAGTGCGATTGCACCGAATCTTTTATCGCCTTACCACGTTAAGTTGTCTTCTCGGGTCAAGGCAGATGTGATTTTAACAATTGAGGCCTTCCAGGCGCTTCGAGATTCAAGTTCCTTTCAAGCGTACATGGAAAAAAAGTGGGGACCACTTTTCAATCCAGGTAATAATTCTCTTTTCATGAGCTACGATTTCCACGTGACCCCCGATGAAAAGCTTAAACTCATTGAAATCAATACGAATGCTTCTTTTTTGGGACTCGGTTGGGAAATGAATCAGTTCTTTAAACATCCTTGGAATGCTGATTTTCAAATTTCAGACTTAAAGAATTGTTTTTTGAATGAGGTCAAATTATCCGGCTATGATCAACCGCTTAAAAAAATTGTCATCACCGATGAAAATCCGAAGCAGCAAAGATTGTATCTGGAATTTGTGCTTTACCGAGAGCTTTTTAAGTCTTTTGGTTACGACTGTGAAATTGCAGACATCAATGAAGTTGAAAAATTAAAAACGGCTGGTTTGATTTACAATCGTTCAACTGATTTCTACATGGAAGAACCGCAGACTGCGGGACTTAAAAATTTATTTCTTTCAAAATCTTGTGCGGTGTCTCCGCAGCCTTATGAATATCGCCTTCTGGCTGACAAGGAAAACTTCATCGACTGGTCAGGGCCTGAGTTCTGGAACGAAGTTCAGTTGGATGAAAAATACAAAAAAGTGATTCAAGATGTTTTGCCGAAGACTCGGGTTTTGACTCAAGAAAATCGCGAGCAAATCTGGGCCGAACGAAAAGGTTTATTTTTCAAACCTAAGCGCGCCTTTGGTTCTAAAAGTGCTTTCAGAGGTGCCTCGGTTGCCCGCAAAGCATTTGAAAGCTTAGTTGAACAGAATAGTCTGGCTCAGGAAATTATTCCGCCGGCGGAACTGCAATTTGAGACTCCAACTGGAATGCAGACTTTTAAATATGATCTTCGTTGTTATGCGTACCGTGATCAATATCAGGGTTGTGTGGGTCGCCTCTATCAGGGCCAAGTCACAAATTTAAGAACCGAAGGTGGTGGTTTTGCGCCCGTTCTCTTTTGATAAAATTTTTGAAGCACCCGTCACGTTTTTAAAGAACGAATTTCCTAAAATTGATTTTGGAGATAACTTTTACATTGTCGTACCGAAGACAAGTTTGAAAACCGCAAGAGAAGCCACTCTTCTGTTAGGCAAAGTTGCGCCTGGCTGGATTTATTCTCTGATGAATCTTCGAAATACGATTGTGAAACCTTTTGGCTTAGAGACTGGAAAAACCGATCGCAATGATTCCGACTGGCTTTCTGCTGCGCCAATCTTAAGCGAAACTCCAGATATAATGGTATTCGGATTAAATGATTCGCATCTCGACTTCAAAGCTGCAATTACACTTCAAGATGAACTTGAGAATCAACAACGTATCTCCATCGAAACCGTGGTAAAATTGAACAATGTGGCCGGACGAACTTATTTCTTTTTCGTTAAGCCATTTCATAAAATTATCATTAAAACTTTTTTAAAACGCTTAGGCGACGAGCTTAGAATTGATCGTAAGTAATAACGATTTTTTCCGTCCAACTGGCGATGTTTCTTTCAAGATGAATCGTAAACTCATCATGATTTTTTTGAGTTGAAACAACTTTATAACCTTGGGTTTCCAAAGCTTCTTTATAATTTTTGTTTGGAATCAAACTTCGCTTCGATTGCACTGCACCCGTCAGTTTATCAAGAACCGCAGAAAATGACCAATAAGTGTGCCCAAACTTTTGCCCCTGACTTCGATCTATCAAAGTTGGAATAAAAGCCTGAGTCTTAATTGCTGATTTAGCTTCGCCCGTATAACAAACATCTTGGGAACTTTTTGAATTTTTCAGCATTGATTGATAAGAAATGTACTGCTCATCAGATTTTTTGAGACTCTGAACTACTGAACGCGCGAGATAGATCCCTGGTGGGAATTCTGCAACGGATGTCACATTTTCATCTTTAAGTTCTAACATTTCGGCATAATCTTTTTTGCACGAATTCAAAGTTTTGTAAGACAGTCCCTGTGCAACTACCCCCGATGAAAACAGAAAAAGCCCTGATATAATTATTATGTTAAGACGCTGTGGTTTCATACTCGACCTATCGGGATGAAGGTCTGTGCATTCAAGTCTAGTTTTCTACTGCAATAACTTTCCTATTCGATCTATTTCAATTTGAGGCACCAGGTTCGCAAAACTTATATTCCACAATACAAAGTGCGCACGACCTTTTAAATTCTTTCTAGGCACAAATCCCCAACTACGACTGTCAGAGCTGTTGTCTCTGTTATCGCCCATGAAGAAATACATTTCCTCTGGCACAACGAATTCCTGCACACCATCGATGCGGTTGCGTGAGTTTCTATTAATTTGAACCATCTCATTTTTCCAGATTTCAAAATAAGACAACTCGTCTACTGATCCACTGCCCGGAACTTTCTCACCGTTTATCGTAATGAACCCATCCTCAACCAAGATGTGATCGCCTGGAAGTCCAATGAGCCTCTTAAGATAGTTTATTGACTCGTCTTGAGGATATTTAAACACAACGATGTCTCCTCTTCTTGGCTCTCCTATTTTCGTTACAACAAAGTTAGTAAACGGAACTTTAAGGTCATAAGCCATTTTGTTTATGGCGAGATGATCTCCGATGTGAACTGCTAGCTGATGCTATCGGCTGCTCACGCCAAACTATACACTCGATCGAATCTGGAAAGTTTGTGCCATCTGTCGAATTAGCTCTAAAGATTGCACGTGCTTTGAATTCTAAAGTTGAAGATTTGTTTCAAATTAAGGAAGAATTATGACCATCAATTTAGAGATTGTTCGATATGTGGCCTTTATCAGCGTCATCATTTATTTTTGCTTCGAATATTTTGATAACAAAAGAATCAAAGACGAACGTGAAGAGTTTATTAAATTAAAAACTTTCGAGTTTATTCACAAGGTGACCTTAGTCTCTCTTAGCTTGCTTTCATTTGGTCTTATTTTCATTCCTGATATTCCAGGGTTTCTAGCTATTTTAATTTTTGTGTTTTCATTTATGTACGCCGAGATTTTTGGAAAACTGTATTTTCGAACAAAATACTGATGTAAATCGCCACTCTAAAGTCTAGTTTTTGCCGTCTCATTTAAGGACTTCAGGCACTTAGCCGACATGTTCAATGTAATGAGCCAGAAAACAGCAACTAGATTGCAACCTCAGACGAGTGAATTATCTTATCTTAAGTTTAATAACTTAGATGGTCAGCATCCTTGGGCTAAAGCAGTTTCTGATGGCGCTGTCACTTACCGCGTTCGCGAGCTCGAGCAAGGAACTGTCGCCTATTTCAATTTCGTTTTAGCTAAAGAGATGGGACTCATTCCAGAAAATCATCCTCATCAGATGAATCCCCAATTAGAGAAGAAAATCATCGAGACTTTTTCAATTCAAATTATCAACGAGTACGATGAGCTTTCTAAAAAAAGATATCCTGAGCGCACGATTAAACCTCATCGCTATATGGCGACTCGGTATTTGCAACTTCAGCATCAAAATAAACAAGGTAAAACTTCTGGCGATGGCCGTGGTATTTGGAATGGAACGGTTTCGACCAAAGGAACAACTTGGGATGTATCAAGTCGTGGAACAGGTGTAACTTGCTTGGCTCCGGGTGCTGTGGCAGCGCAACGACCTCTCAAAACAGGTGGAACTGAATTTGGTTATGGCTGTGGTCTTGCGGAAATTGATGAACTTGTTGGCTCTGCCATTATGGCGGAATCATTTCACCTTCAGGGAATTAATACAGAACGCGTTCTTTGCGTAATTGATTTAGGAAAAGATGTTGGTATTGGAGTTAGAGCTTCTAAAAATCTGATTCGCCCTGCCCACTTGTTTAGATTATTAAAAATGGAACAACATGCGGATTTAAAATCTGCGTTTGATTACTTCATTGATCGTCAGCTACAGAATAAAGACTGGGTGATGATTGCCAAGAACAAATCTGTGTATGATTTGGCCTTGGATAAAATCGGAAACTCGTTTGCGGAATTCTGTGCCCAGCTTGATATTGATTATGTCTTTGCTTGGCTAGATTGGGACGGCGACAACGTTTTGATAAATGCAGGAATTATTGATTACGGTAGCGTTCGTCAGTTCGGATCTCGCCACGATGAATATCGCTACGATGATATCGAGCGCTTCTCTACAAACTTAAATGAGCAAAGATCGAAAGCTCGATTGATAGTTCAGGTTTTCGCACAATTAGTTGATTATGTTAAAACGGGTAAAAAGAAGCCACTTAAAGATTTCTCGAAGCACCCGGTTGTAACGGGCTTTAACAAACGCTTTGCAGAAGCCCGTGCCGAGCGACTTCTCTACCGTGTTGGCTTTTGTGCTGAACATAGAAAAGCTATTCTTGCAAAACCAGGTTTGTTTGAAAAATTTGATAAAATCTATTCACACTTTGAGCGTGCAAAGATCAGCGGTACGAAACAAAAGGTTTCTGACGGTGTTAATCATTTCCCGCTTTTTAACATGCGTGATTTCTTACGCGAAATGCCTGCACACTTACTTTCTAATTCTGGTTTAATGCCTTCAAAAGATCTTTTTAAAGTCATGCTATCGAGCTTTGCAAAGAATCGTGATACCCGCATGAGCCCCAAACATGACCGCATGATCAGAGATCTTCAAAGAATCTATTCTTCACTTGTGGAAGTGGGAACTAAGAAACTTTCTTTGAAACTGGCGCTTGAAAAAATGAAAGAGCGCACACTGATTTTAAATTCTGAAAAAAGACTGACTGGGAACGCGTTGATAAACATAGTGGAATATATCTTAGAAGAAAAGCGCAAAGGCCTATCTAATCAGAATATTCAGCGAGTGATCGATCGTTTAGTGACCGAGCACCTCGATATGCCTGAAGTGAATTTAAGTAAGTATTATAAAAAAGAATTTAGAAAGCCGTTAGTCTCAGCGCAGATCATTCAGCATATTCAAAATATCGTTTTGGAATTCAAAGACGACATCTGAGTTTTCACCCATTTACGGATCACGGGATAGTCCTTATCCGAAAACACATGCTTCTTGTCACTTTCAATCCAAGCAACTTTTAAACCTTCGCTTTGCAATTTGCCGACTCCGTGTCTTGTATCACCAATCGCCAAGATATCGTCTTTCGTTCCATGTGTAAAAAGCCAAGGAGTTTGTCTGTTCTCTTTATTCAGCTTGGTTCTCCAGCGCGGGAAGAAGTGAAAATAACCACTGACACCTACAACGCCACCTAATTTTTTAGGATAATGCAAGGCCACGTCTGCACTCACTAGGCAACCTTGGGAAAAACCAAGTAAGAAAATATTTTCTGCTAACCAACCTTGTTCTTGAAGGTCTTCTAATAGTTTAAAAACTTTTTCTCTGATCTTAATGACTCCACTGCGCTCGTATGGAGGTTCGCCGTACCAGCTAAAACCATCCAAAAATTTACGTGGAGCATTCAGTAAAAGATAATTGATATCTTTTACTCCTAATTCTTGATTAAAAACTTTGAACGGCTTCATGCTATCGCCGCGTCCATGGAAAACGATCATCAGTTTGTTCGAAGCTTTTTGTGCTGGTATGAAGTGTGACCGAAACAAATTTGTGCTAATCATTTTGAGACTCCCGCCATTTGATCTATACAATGCTATACTTCAAAAGGAAGGCCATTCTGCGACGGCGATTTCGTTTTTAGCTCCAATTTAGGTGGGAAAGAAATGTCTCATTCTGGGATTGCCACTAATTGCTAACGCGGGTGAATTCTCGGACAGTGGGCTCGCTAACTACTGATACAGTTGGCCCTCTAGGCTTCAATACATGCGCGTCGATCCGTGATGTTGGCCGTCGGTACAGCGTACCAATGGACAACATCACGGTTTGAGGGTGCCTCTGTTTTAAATTTTGCTTTCAAATAGCCTCTCGAAGCTCAAGATCTGGCTTGGATGCAAAGCTCGTCACAGCGTTCGTTAAACATGTTGCCTGAGTGAGCTCTTACCCAATGCCACTGAAGGTGGTTTCGCTGCATAAGCCGCGCTAAAACTTCGCTCTGATCCGCATTTGCAATTGGTCGGTCGTCTTGAATTGCGCAATCAACTAAAATTTTTGAATCCGTGAAGAGCTGAACTCTCGAGCCTGCAGGTATATAAGATAAAGCTTCGATAGCAGCTTGAAATTCCATTCGAAGACTTGATGTCCTTCGCTCGCGGCCGCTAGCTTCGTGGATAATTTTATTATTCTTAACAATGACAAAAGCCCATGCGCCCCATTTGCCCTTATGACTGCCGTCAGTGTAGATCACCAGTGGCCTGGGCTTGGGAAGTAAGCTTTTAAAAAAGAAAAGAACCGACTTAAATTTCAAGATTGAACTTAAAATAAGTCGATTCTTATTATCTGGCAACTCCGGAAACTTGTGCGATACCCCAACAGCTAAGTGCTTGTTGAGCTTTCGAAATTTCTGGATCTTCTGGATTAGCTGCCAATTGATCCATGTTTTGACAGGTTTCAAATGGAAGAACCGAAAGTGCAGGTTCATTTTCTTGCTGAGCTAGATCCAAACTATTCCAGTATTGTCCTTCTTCGCGACTTCCACTGTTAGAGGACTCGACCGATAAATCAGGTGTAATCCCCATTTTTTGTGGTGAGAACCCCGAAGGTAAGTAGTAGAAACCTTTGGTCTCAAAAAGTGCTAACCTGGAATTCAGATTCCAAATGTCGCCTTCTTGGAAAGATCCTTTTCCAAAAGTTCTTTCTCCTACAAGAATCGCCTTATTATATTCTCTTAAAGCACCTGCTAAAATTTCAGAAGCACTTGCGGTACCTCTGTTAACTAAGACAACGGTACGACCTTTATAAGCTTTTTCTTCTTCAGAAAAGTAAGTCTCGTTACGTCTTGGGTTCTTTAAATACTTAACAGAGAAAATCTTTTTGTCAGGGCCCGTGAAAAGTCCGGCGATACAGCCAGCCTCGTCCATTTGTCCGCCCGGATTGTCTCGCAGATCAAGAATCAGATTTCTGACTCCCATTTCTTTTACTTCATTTAAAGCGGTCTTCACTTTCTCGCATGATTTTCTAGAAAATCGGTCTAAAGTTAAAAGTGCTGTCGGAGTTGTCGTATCAAGAAACTTCAAATGAACCGTTGAAAACGCCTGATTTGATTTTCTAATGTTAAACTTTGTTACTTTACCAGAATTATGACGAACTGAAATCTGGATCTCTGCTGATTTATCGCTTCTGATTTTTTCATTTAAAACATTCAGGGCTAATTCATCTAATTCCCAGTTATTTACTTGCGTAATAAGTTGGCCGCGTCTTAAACCTGCGTAATCAGATGGTGAACCTGGAATCACTTTTTTCACATAGAAATTATTTTGAATCTTTGTGATGACGAAACCGTAAGAAGAGGTCTTGTAATCAGAACTCGCAATAATTTGTCTGTAGTAATCAATCGGAATTAAATATGTATGGGGATCGCGAAAAACAGATAGGAATCCATTCAAAGCAACACCCGTCATCATTGGATGTTTCGATGGTTCGATATAATCTTTTTCGAGGATTTTCCAAAGGTTACGAAAGTTCAGAATAATTTCGTCATCTTTTCTGGCTTCGATAATTGGTTGCCATGGACCTAAAAGATCTTTCTCACTAAATTCAACGTTCCGTTCTGAAGGAATTTTCTGAAAGCCTTTATTCGGAGTCAGGATCAGGCCATTTCGAATCGCAACCTGCTGAATCGCATTCAGGCAAGACAGCAGATAACGATCGGAACTATGGCAAGCACCGTCTTGAAGAAATTTGTAAAGATCTTTATTAGAGAGACCGGTTTGAAACCAGTAAGATTCAGCAGATGGAGCCTCGTCTGAGCGATCCAAAGCACTGCCGATCAAAACCCCAATAGAAAATATAAAGAGGATCAACCCCTTGATCCAAGCCCCCATGTGCACCTACCCTAGTGACATTTAAGAGCAACCCTTGTGCCGTTACTTCTGCGACTCTTCTATTGTTTATTTTCGTTTGAGATTATGACCTTGAAGTCTTTACTCGATCTGTATGAATCGACGACAGTGGGCGGAGCGCCTTCCATTACAGCCCAACAGTTCATGCTACTCTGAACAATTGTCGAGTAACTCTCGCCTTGCTTGCCTAAATTTTAATAAGTCCAGTGATTCGACATAAAATAGTCTTGATTTGAACGAAATCCCTCTGGTTACGTAGCATTTTGAGTGACATGCTGGTGTATGTAAATTATATGTAAGTAATGTTTGAACCAACTCCTTCACTCATAGCAATTCAGAAGAAATTAGCGGTCTTGGCTGATGCTGCGAAATATGATGCATCTTGCTCTAGCAGTGGGGCGCAGCGGAAGCGGGACGCTGAAGGCATGGGCAATTCAGAAGGCATGGGTATTTGCCATAGTTATGCGCCAGATGGCCGCTGTATTAGCCTTCTTAAAATCTTGCTTACGAACTTTTGCATCTATGATTGCAAGTTCTGT
>JANPPO010000099.1:0-9255 GCA_031428555.1 Bdellovibrionales bacterium
GGTCACCCTTCGGTATTGTTGCACGGTGCGACTCCCATTCTTTTTGGATTTAGCGGTTTAAAAAAATGGTGATACCCGAGGGTGACCTTTTTATCAAACCGCCTGTCGCACTGGGAGTTGGCCTACGGCCTGCGGTTCTGCAGAGAGCTGAAAATGTTCAAGTCGTTTGAGCCCGCGATATTTCAAATCTATCCGAAATGAGTAATTTGGTGCTTAGAACAATCTTATTAGAGTTCATATCCACTTAAAGCGGTCGACGAGTTAAAATTGTAAATTTCGGAGATATTTCAAAATATGCCGAGGTCGCGTGCTGGCTCCCGAAAGGAATGCTGCAAAAATGTCGCGTGCTCGCTTCGAAAACCTTTGCCCCGTAGGCGCCGGGTTTGCATCTCAATTGAGCGAAACTGAATAGTACGTAGATTGAGGTTTTATGCAGCATCTTATTTCGTTTAAAGGCTCTCCTGCAAAGTGGGGTCTGCAATTACTGGCGGCCTGTCTACTCTTTAGCCAGTCGGTGCTTGCGAATCAGTCTTGCCGCGTACAAATCGGCGTCGGTCGGGCTTTTACTGCGAATCCTCTCGATCTCAAAGTTTTGATCTTTAATCTGAAAGACGATTTCATTTTCGAGTCCGCCCAGCAGCGTGGGGATGTGAAAATTCTAAAAAAGAACAGAAAATTTAAATTTAAGTCAGAATCTCAATTGGACCGGCAACGTGAAATTATTCATGAAGTTGATCCGGATATTTTTATTGGATCTGAAATTCATAAAGATGAAGATGCTAAGCACTTACTCGATCTGGATACAAACGGCCTGAAGGGTCAGTACTATACTTTTGTGAAGCAGGGGAATAGTGACCGTGGAATCAACATCATGTTTGGCGTAAAGAAAGATTTAGGATTTAAGTTCAAATTGTTTACTCATAAAGACCGGGAATGGACTGATCCGGTTTCAAAAATAAAGTATCCTTTGTTTTCTAGAGACTTGCCGGTTTTGACTTTAACTCGCCCAGGGGATGAAAAACCGATGGTCATCATTATTGGTAATCACGCGAAGTCGAAGCGTGATAATCCCCAAGATCCGGAGAGCACTCGGTACCGAACTGCTCAGTATGAAGAGGGTGTAAAAGTTATTTTAGAAGAACTTCAGCAGACGTATGGAAAAGATGTGCCCGTGATTATGGGTGGAGATTTTAATACGGATGTTATCAAAGCCGCAGAAATGAACGCAATTCGCGACTCTCTTAAAAGCGTATTTGACTCGATCAAAGGAAAAACTTTTGAGTATGCTCAGAGGGCTACGCACTTTTATTTTGGACCAAATGGCAAGAAGGCCCAACCAATGGATGATATTCGAGTAGCAGGTCAGGTGACCGTACTTGATGCTGAAGTTATTAAATACAAAGACGCAAATGGAAATGTTCTTCCCGATCCGGCTAATTATGCAGACCGGGAAAAACTTCCTTCTGATCATCGGCCTGTCAGAGCCGTCATCAGGGTTCAACCGCCGATGTAGTCACTTTGTGATTGATATTGATCTAAAAGTTCGCGGGGTCTTCCTCTGTCAATTCTTTGGGCTTTCCACTTCCCAAGTTGTTTTCTAATTTGGAAGACAACTCTATGAGTTACTTCCTTTAATTTTTTGCCCGAGGCTACGGCAAAAAAATGTCCGTTTGCGGAATCAATTCTTACGCGAGCTTTAAAGATATGATTTTGCCGACTAAAAGCTGCCTGAAAAAACGATCCGTGTGGAGATTCGGTATAGAGCTCATCCATCATGTCTTCGAGATAATCCTTTGTAAATTCTGATGGATGAAATCCATGGTAATGCATTGTCATTTCACTTAATTCCATAACAGTACCTCCTTTAATTAATGTGGACCCTATTGGACGATATGCAAGGTCGACCAAAGTGTATTTTTTCAGTCTTATTTCTTCTGGATATAACGAAGGATTCAGGGGATTTTCTGATAGCTCCACGCGTTGCCTAGTCCGGTTTTCCGTTTGTTAATTTGCAGTTTGTGCTAAATTTTTTATGAGCAAAATGTATGAAATAAAATCGCTTAACAAAGTGGGCTTTTTTTGAAGAACAAATTATTATTAAATATTTTATTTTTCCAAGTCAGTTGGTGGGGTTACTTTATTTGCGCACGCTCTGGTAACTTAACCGGGGTCCTTGCAAACTTTCTGATTTACTCCTTTGCTCACTTCTTTTTTGTCTGCGGAAATCGAGAAGCTCGAATCAGAGATTTAAAACTGATGCTTAGCATTTCTGTTTTTGGATATTTAGTAGATCTATTTGTGATAGAAGGGCTGCTATTATCAATGCAACATAAGAGTTTTAGTTCTACCTTTTGGTTATTTGGGATGTGGTGGGGATTTGCCAGCAGCATTCCGCACTCCCTTAAAAATTTGATACTGAAGCCCCGCTATGCCTTACCTGCAGCAGCTGTATTTGGACCTCTATCTTATTGGGCAGGTGAAAAAGTCGAAGTCCTGACGTATTTTAAGCCACTCCTGCTTTATTATGGATTGCATGGGATTATTTGGGCTCTATTTTTCTGGGTGCTTTATCTGCTCTCAAAAAGGAATGTCATATGAAAAAGATGTTAATGAGTCTTATGGTTTTATTATCAGTCATGACAGCCCAGGCTGCTACAACAAAAAAATTGTATGGCAAGGCCTATGATTTGAAAAAAACAAAAGTCCTCTATCACGAGGTTCACGACGTTACTTTAGGTGATGATGGGTTTAACCAGAAAGTCGAAACAAAATATCTGGATATTTCGCTTAAGGAATTTGCGGCCTTAAAGTCGACCTTTAAAGATAATATATTCGTTCCCGACAGCGAGCTTAAAGACAGTCGCCTTAAGAGAACTGAAAAGCTGAATCTTGATGGGAATAAAGCCAAAATCCAAGTCATGACTGAAGGGCAAAAAGATCAGACGAAAACTATTTCAATCGACTCAACTTCGGTCGCAGGACAGGGGTTTAATAATTTCTTACTTAAGTACTTTGACGAATTAGCGACAGGTAAAAGCAAAAAAGTTGCGATCGTCGTTATTCCACTTTTGGATTTTTTCAAATTTACCGCAAGCCGGGTAGGGACTGCCTCTGAAAAAGAAGAAACAGTGGAATTTAAAATCCAAATCGCTTCAGTTTTTTTAAAAGCTTTCGCTGATCCGATTTTCGTTAAGTACGATAAAAAAACTCGAAACCTTTTAGAGTTTCGAGGTTTATCAAACTTGAGTGATGAAAAAGATCAGAAACAACAAGTTTTAATTCAGTATTCAGACAGTCCACCTACGTTGTAGTGAGCTGCCTTAAAAATTTAAGTCTCTTTTATAAGTCTCTTAGTTGACGGCGTAAATGATGCTGCCGCCGCGAATTAAATCGATAACAGCTTTAGAATTCGCCAGAGAAACGGCCGGGCAGCCCCAGCTCCTGCCTTGAATAACTTCTTTGTCTTGAACATAGCTTGCACCATGCACAACGATTGCGCGTGGTCTTGCTATTGCATTAGTTGTCGATAAGCCATCAAGTCTTAATGAATAGCCCCATTTACCGCTGTAAGTTTCAGCTGTTTTATAAAAGCCCAGTGATGTCGCATTTGATCCCGAAACATTACTAAACTTTTCAGCAAAACCATCGTGATTGCTATCAGAACCTTTTCCATGGGACACATGGATATTCCAAACGCTACCAGTTGCCATGTTGATAAAATACCATCTTTTCTTTTTCGAACTTTGGCTAAAGTCGATAATCGACAGTACTTTGGAATTCTTTAACGTCGCTTTGTTTTGATCATAATAAAGCAAGGCTTGTTCTAAGGCTTTAGTTGGAACGATACGAGTTGGATCAACGTAATCGTATTTTGCTAATACTGCCGCTTGCTCATCTTTGGGAACTGCAGGTGCTCCAGTATCTGGAGTACCTATCTCAGGCAAAATAACATCTTCGCCCTTAGACGGAAGTTCTTCACTGCCTTCGCGGCCTGGCACTGGCTGAATAATGGGTTCATTATCAGGGTCATCCGGAAGGCGAGTTCCATCCGGGCTACAAGCTATAAAAAAAAGTGGGAGTAAAATAACTAGGAAATGATTCAGTTTAAAAATGTTTGCCATATAGGTTCCTTCCTCGGCTGAGATAGGAACAAATCGGCGAAAAAAACCGCAAACTTAATGCTGGCGCGGCTTTGCGGCTATTTTAATAGGGAAGTGTAAGTAAAATTCTAGTTATGCAAGATATTAGTCTAGAAATGCGTTTTTGAGAGGAGAATGGCCATCCAAAAGAGTGATCTCAGTGACCATACAATTGTCCGGGGCCAATTTGAAATGATTAATTTAGTGATCAACATTTGGTCATATTGTTTCATCAATTTAGAATGAAGCGGGACGCTTAGGAAAAAAGTGCTAAGCCAAACAAGGGCAATGCTAAAAGCATTTAGGAAATAAATGGGTTCTGGAAAAAACCAAGCAAGAGCTAATCCTGTGAAAAGTTCAAGCAACATCATAGGTGCTACAATGTAAGTTATCTTCTGGGTGTGAAATTCTTGAAATTTTTGGAAGTTATCCGTGTGTACATAATGATAGCTAGGATAGTGGATAATTTGGATAACCCAGATCAAGCCTGTCAGGAAAAAGCAGGACATAATTTGCAGCACGAATAGCCAATTCACTTATTAACCTTTTCTGTTCGATTTATAGATCATAAGGGCTTTATCTTTTTGTGCCTTATGGTCGACGATTGGTTTCGGATAGCCTTTAGCGAATCTTTCGCCCTCTGGATCGTGGAGGGCTTTTGCTGGGACACTTCTTAATTCTGGAATAAATTGCTTTATATAAGTACCATCTGGATCGAACTTTTCACTTTGTAACCAAGGATTGAAAATCCTAAAATAGGGTTGAGGATCGCAGCCGGTCGATGCTGCCCACTGCCAGCCTCCGTTATTCGGTGCGAGATCTCCGTCCAATAAATACTTCATGAAGTGGTTTTCGCCCATCTTCCAGTCGATCAGTAAATCCTTCGTCAAAAAAGACGCAACGATCATGCGAACTCGATTATGCATCCAGCCTGTTGTTAGCAGTTCCCGCATGCCCGCATCAACAATCGGAAACCCGGTCGTGCCTTCTTGCCACCGCTTGAAGTAGGCCAAATTATTTTCCCACTGAAGATTTTTGTATTGTGGATTAAAGCTAGTTTTTTCGACATCAGGACGATGATAAAGAATTGAGTAATAAAATTCACGCCAGGCAATTTCTTTTAAAAACTGACTTTGACCATCTTTAGGTTCCCAAGCGGTTTGGTTCAATTTCAATTCAGATATAATTTGCGTCGAGACAAGACTGCCATTTTTCAAGTAGATCGATAGCCTTGAAGTTCCATGCTGCGCAGGAAAATCTCTTGCGGTTAAGTAGTCATCGATATTTCTTTTGAACTGCTGCATGTGCCGAAATGCTTGAAGCGAACCTGCCTCTGGAATAGGAATCGTGACATTTTTATCGTTTTCTTTTTGAAAACTTTGAAGCGCATCCTGAAATGGAAATTGAGCATCTTTTAAAAATAATTTCCAGTTCAGTTTAAAATTAACATCCAATTCTTTTGCTTCTAATTTCTTATAGTAACTACTTGCAGTTTTTTGTTGGGCAATTCTTTCTTGACCAATAGGCTGAGACAGATACGAAAACCACTTTTTACCGTAGGGTGAATAAATTTGATAAAAGTCCCCAGCCTTTTCGCTTTTTAAGACCTCATAAGGTTCGAACAGCAAATGATCCCGGTGAGTCGAAATCTCAACATTCTGGCTTTGCAGGAAGTCTTGTACGGATTGATCTCGTGCAATAGCAAAAGGTTCGTAATCACGATTGTAAGAAATTGTAGAAGGGCGTTTTATTTTCGCGTTATCGCAGTATTTTAAAAGTTGAGTAAAAGCTTGAAGGGGAGGGCTATCGACTATAAGGAGATCTCCGCCTTGTGACTGGAGTTCTTCTTTTAATGCTTTTAAAGTCTTCAAAAAGAAAGCAAATCGATTGGATGAAAAGTCAGCACGGGATAAAAAAGTTGAATCAAAGCAAAAAAACCCTAAGGTGTTGCCGTCAGTTCTTTTCCAATTAGTTCGTAAGCCTTCGTTGCCTGCGACACGTAAGTCGCGTCTGAACCAATGGACGCCCCAATTTAATGTAGTCTTATCATTTTGAGATAAAAGTTGACTCATATTAATAGGTTAGACTTTCTTTAAGAGAATGTATAGATAATTCTATACAAGAAAAAATGGCGGTGATAATCTGTTAGCGTGAAAAGCAAAAGTCAGTATACAATTAGACAAGTGATAGAGTTAACTGGCGTCACGGAATTTAGCTTAAGAGGCTGGGAAAATCGTTATAACGCCGTCAAGCCGGACCGAACTCAATCTGACCGAAGACTTTATTCGCAGACCGATATACTTCGTATCAAAGCTTTAAAAGATTTGACGGGGCGTGGTCATAAAATCAGCAAGATCGCTAATTTAAGTTTGTCTCGATTGCAGCTTCTTGTCGAAGACCGCAAGTTGTTAAAAGATGAATACAGTTTATCGAAGGGTAAAAGCAACACGTCAAAGGTCAAACGCGAAGACTTCGAAGCCATTATAAGATTTGCCGATCAATTTAAATGGGATGACTTGTATGTAATCATCACAAAGCAGCGTAAAAATCTAAAACCTTTGATGTTCGTTCATGAATTTTTAGTACCCTTGATTGCTGAAATGATTAATCAGGTAGAACGCGGTGCTTTAACCATCGCGCAAGAGCATATTTTATCTTCCATAATCAAAGAACAACTTGCGCTTTTAAGAAGTAAAGTCGTTAATAATAAATCTAAGGTTCGTCTGATAATGGCAAGCCCAGAAGGCGATCAACATGAAATAGGTCTGTTGATTGCTTCAACTATAGCCGCTTTACGTGGGATCCATGTGCTTTATTTAGGACCCCATATGCCAAAGCGAGATTTTTGCGAAGCCTGCATGCGATATCAAGCTACACACGCTTTACTTGTGTCCACAGTTTCCAAAGCCGAAGGGGCTACTGAAGACATCATTGAATATCTTCACTTTCTAGACCGACACTTGGTTAAAAATATCAGTGTTTGGGTAGCGGGAAGAAATACTCAAGCTTTATCTTTATCCCTCAAACGAGATTTTAAGGTTTTAAAGTCTTTCGATGAGTTTGAGTCTGCCTTCAAACTGAACGGAAAGAAAATATGACCGCAACAAGAAGAAAAATTGCTATTATCGGATCAGGAATATCTGGTCTGACTGCAGGCTTCATACTGTCTCAAAGACATGAAGTTCATTTATTTGAGTGTGAACCTCGCTTGGGCGGACACACTCACACTGTGCTAGTTCCTGAAAAGCAAACTCCTGTTGATACGGGGTTCATTGTTTTCAATGATTGGACTTACCCGAACTTTATCAAGCTAATGAATAAAATTGGAGTCGAATCCCAAGAGTCTGAAATGAGCTTCAGCGTATTTGATGAAAAAAAAGATTTTGAATATAACGGGCACAATCTAAATACTCTTTTCTCTCAAAGGTCGCATCTTTTTAGCCCTCAGTTTTATCGGTTTGCTTTTGAAATTATGCGATTTAATAAAATGGCTCTTCAAGATTTGGATAATTTGAAAGGTCATGAAACTCTGGGGCAGTACCTGGCAGAAAAAGGTTTTAGTCGTAAGCTTTCAGAATATTATCTTTTACCCATGGCTTCTGCTATTTGGTCGGCGGGAATCAAAACGGTTGCTGAATTTCCGCTGAAGACTTTTATCACGTTCTGCAAGAACCATGGTCTTTTAAGTGTTACCGATCGTCCAACCTGGAGAGTTTTAAGAGGTGGATCAAAATCTTATATTCATCATCTAGTGAAGCCGCTCGAAGGTCGCATTTTTTTAGGGAATCCCGTTGTTGGGATAAAAAGAAATCCTACCTCAGTCACTTTGAAGTCGCAATCGGGTCTTAATCTAGATTTTGATGATGTGATTCTGGCTTGTCATAGTGACCAGGCTATCAAAATTTTGACGGATGCTTCCAAAGATGAACTGGCAGTATTAAGTGCGCTTCCTTACCAAGAAAATAAAGTGACACTTCACACAGACCCTTCAGTCATGCCGAAGCGACCGCTTTCTTGGGCCTCGTGGAATTATAAAATTCAGGAAAATCAGTCAGCGGATGTTCAAGTGACTTATTACATGAATCGTCTTCAGAGGCTTCAGACTGAGAAGAACTATTTTGTAACTTTAAACTCAAATCAAGAGATTCAAAAAGATGCCATCATTAAGGACCTGATTTATCATCACCCAGTTTATACAAAAGAATCGGATCAAGCCCGGGCGCAAAAGAAATTGATTCAAGGCAAGAACCGAACTTATTTTGCAGGTGCTTACTGGCGTTACGGCTTTCATGAAGATGGTTGTCTCAGTGGCGTTCAAGTAGCGGAAGAATTTGACCTAAGCTTGGAGTCTTCATGAAGTCACTTGTGAGCAATGAAGTGAGCAATGAAGTTTCAGAGCTTCGTTCTGCGCTTTATTCAGGAACGCTTAAGCACAGAAGACTTTCTCCACGAGAAAATAAATTTTCTTATCCAGTTTTTATGGCGTTCATTGATCTGGATGAAGTTGACCAGGTTTTTAAACTTTCTCGCTGGGCATCTTATGAAAAATTTAATTTCCTTAGTTTTTATCGAAAAGATTATTTTAAGAACAAGGAATCAAATATAAAGCAAGACGTACAAGATTTGATTTTTGAACGAACCGGAGAAAAGCTAAGCGGACCAGTTCGAATGTTAACTCATTTACGAACCCTTGGATTTTGTTTTAATCCCGTCACCGTCTATTACTGCTATGATGGCCAAGAAAATCTAAAGCATCTTGTTTTAGATGTGACCAATACGCCTTGGGGCCAAAGACATCAATACGTCATGCCATATAGTCATGCTAAAGAAATTGTTTTCAACAAGAGTTTTCATGTGTCTCCGTTTTTGCCAATGGAGCTTCACTATAAGATTCGAATTACCGAGCCGGGCTTAACCGCAGTTGTGCATATGGAAAATCACAATTCCGAAAAAATGGTTTTTGATGCGACTTTAGCGATAAGTAAAACGGCTATGACATCCAAAGAGATTTCAAAAGCTGCTTTTAAGAATGTACTAATGACACATAAAGTTCTTTTTTGGATTTACTTTCAGGCGCTGATTTTGTTTTTCGTAAAAAGAATTAAGTATATTACTC
>JANPPO010000100.1:0-4803 GCA_031428555.1 Bdellovibrionales bacterium
TGGGGAGCTAAAACTTTAGAGTGGCAGACAAGTTCTCCGCCACCTCATTTTAACTTTGATAAAAAACCCGAAGTAACAGGTGGACCATATGACTACTAATGATGTTTCACACGGTGCTGACCGAGCTCACGGTGGGCACTCACATCACTTTGACAGCGCTGAACACGAATACTCAAGCGACAAAGAGGGCCTCTGGCTTTTCATGGTGACAGAGATCTTGATGTTCGGTGGTCTGTTCGTTGCTTATGCGATTTTCCACAGCATTTACCCAGAAATGTTCTCTGAAGGTGCAAGTCACTTAGACTGGCGCATGGGATTCGTGAATACTTTGGTTCTAATCACTTCTTCTTTAACGATGGCTTTGGGGATTTACTACAATCAACAAAACCAGCCTAAAAAAGCATTCTGGAATCTGATTGCAACTCTTTTACTTGGTTGCTGCTTCTTAGTGGTGAAGTACTTTGAATATACTGGAAAGTTTCACCATGGGATTTTTCCGGGACGTTTATTGAATATGGAGATGGTGAATCCTATTCATCAAAATTTAGGTCTTTATTTCGGACTTTATTTTAGCATGACGGGTCTTCACGGTATCCACGTTCTAGTCGGAATGGGTTTGATCGCTTGGGTTGCAATTAGAACTTATAAGGGTCATTTCAACTCTCATTATTTCACTCCTGTCGAAGGTGTGGGAATTTTCTGGCATATCGTCGATCTGGTTTGGATTTTCTTATTTCCATTACTTTATTTGGTCGGGTAAGGGGTATACACATGAGTCAACATCACGTCATTCCTTTGAAAACGTACTTTAAAGTTGCAGGAGCATTATTTGCTCTCACTTTCTTAACCGTTATTTTTCACGAACTTCATTTAGGAGCATTGGCTGGTCCGATTGCTTTCTTAATTGCAGCAGTAAAAGCAGCGTTGGTACTATTGTACTTCATGCACTTGAAATATGATAATATGCAGAACCGAGTTATCTTTGGTTCAGGGGTATTCTTCTTAGCACTTCTAATTGGTTTTTCAGCTCTTGATATTTGGACTCGAATCCAAAACATAAGCACGTTGTAAAATATCGGTGTTTCGATTACTTAACCAACTTACCAAATTAGGCATCGTGATCTTCGTCGTACTGACGGGGATCGCGGGTTACATGGTAGGTTTTCAAATCGAAAATCCTTTCAACTGGCAACATCTCTTAAAATTCATCGCAGGCATTTATTTTTTGAGCTCAGGTTCCTTAGCGCTTAATCAAGCCCAAGAATACAAACTCGATCAAAAGATGAAACGAACTGCGGATCGTCCGATTGCTTCGGGTCGCTTATCTCCACTGGCTGGATACATCTTTGCTTTAAGCATGATCATGGTTGGTAGCCATTTGCTGCTCGAGATTTCTTTACTGACTGCAGGTCTTGGTTGGCTTGTTATTATTCTTTATAACGGGATCTACACTTATATTTGGAAGCCTCGCTGGATTTACGCAGCAGTTCCGGGAGCTGTGCCAGGTGCCTTGCCGATCACGATGGGTTACTCGGCAACGAATCCTGATATTTTTAATTCTGAATCGATCTACTTATTCTTGATTCTTTTTCTTTGGCAGATGCCGCACTTTTGGGCTTTAGCTTTACGATTTAAAGATGATTATCGAGAGGGAGATGTTCCCACATTACCAGTTGCACTAGGCGTAGAAAAAACTTTGTATCAAATGGTTTTGTACACTTTCGTTTACGTTGGTTTAGCGATGGCCTCACCTTGGTTTTTAAGAACAAGTTGGTTTTATATTGGTCTTGTTATTCCAACATCGCTTTTGGTTTTAGTTGAGACCTGGAAATTTTACCGCGCTAAAGGTGAAAAGGGTTGGCTGAAATATTTCATGTTCGTGAATATCAGCGTGCTCATTTATGTCTTTGTTCCGATTTTTGATAAATGGAACTTTCTTTTTACCAATACGAATTAGTGGGACTTCTTGAGATGTAGTTTCTTGGTTGTGAAGAAGCTCAGTGTTTGGAGGCATCCTGCCTGGTAAGGGCCTTCCGCCCTCACACTCCGGGATTCGGTCCGCCTTCCTGGCGGATCCGAGAAATAGCTTTAGGAAATTCCTAATATAAAATTTTTTTGTTCCGACGCCCCCGGATGGGGCGGCGGAGGCGAGAGCTCGAGAGTGCATGGGAGTCGCCGCCGACCTCTCGATTATCAGGATGTATGCACTCTCGTAAGAAAATGAGACTACTTAGTCACAACTAACGACACTCCGTTACGCAAAATGTACCTGTCACATTAATTTTTTTCCGTATCCGGTGTGTCGGGCTGACTCTTTGGATGGGCTTTTTTGAAGGCTTCTAGCTTTGAGCAGTCGTCGTTGATGTTTCGGCACAAATCATAAGGCTCTAAGTCTACTCCGAAGCGTTTTGCCGTGAAGATACATGGGATTAGAAGGATATCGGCAGCAGTAACCTGGTTTCCGAAACAATATTTTCCAGAGTGTTCTTCTAACATTGCTTCGATCGCCTTAAACCCTTGGGTATACCAATGTTGAACCCACGCATTTTTCTGTTCGGTAGTGTACTTATGATCTTTCTCTAATTTTTGAAGTACTTTTAAGTTGCTTAGCGGATGCATGAAAGAATTTATGTTTTCACAGAACTGTAAAACCTTGGCTTTCATGTAAGGTTCAGACGGGAAAATTGCAGGAGTTGGTTTAATATCTTCTAGGTACTGAATAATCGCTAAGCTTTGTCCAATGGCCTTTCCATCGTGAACGAGCGTGGGAACCTCGCCTTGGGGATTAAGCTTTCGGTATTCAGCTGAATGTTGTTCTCCGCCACCTTTTAGTAAGTGAACCGCTTTGTATTCATATTCGATGCCCTTCAAATTAAGCGCAATTCGTACGCGGTATGAAGTTGAGCTTCTAAAATAGTTAAACAGAGTGAAATTTGACATGTTGCCATTCTAAGGAGCTCGATCGCTGCTGGCAAGTGGCCCGAGGCGTCAGATGCGGAGACAGAAGCCATTTATTGTATTAGAAATAAGATAAGAAAAAAGGAGATTTCCAAATGAAAAATATTTTCGTTTTGTGTGCGGTTTTGTTTTCTGTTTCTGCTTTCGCAGCAAACTATACAGACATGGCTTTAGAAGTAGGATTCCGTCATCAAAATGGTGATGTGACTGGAGCTGAAACAAATGCAAAGCTTGGTTACCAAGTTGGTGTGACTGCTGCTTTTCCTATGGCTGAAAAAGTAAGCTTCAGATCAGGTCTTTTATACACTCAGAAAAATGTAGAAGCTGAAGTTGGACCATTTAAGCAAGATTTAAAATTTACTTACGTTGAGATTCCTTTAACAGCACTTTTCAAATTTGCTGACTACGGTGGTGTTTACGGTGGTGTCAATTTATCTCTTAATTTAGATGACGATTGTGGAACGACTGCATGTACTGGTGTTGAATCAATGACAACTCCAATCGTTGTTGGCGCGACTTTTAAGTTTGCACCTCAATTGGGTGGAAATGTTTATGTTGAATCATTATCTGGTGATGTTGCTGACGGAATCAAAAATTTCACAGCAGTTGGTGCAAACATTATGGTAACTTTTGATTAATTATGAAATTAGGTTCTCTTAAATCAAACAGTCGTGATGGTGAACTTGTAATCGTAAGTCGGGATTTATCCAGACTTGCGATCGCATCTGATATCAGTCCCTCTTTAAGAGAAGCCCTGGAAAATTGGTCTGATGTGAGCGCAAAATTACAAGTTCGTGCAGACGACTTGGAAAAAGGCATTGCTCACTATCAGGCCTATGATGAAAATAAAATGATGTCAGCGATGCCAAGAACTTGGCTATTCGCTGACGGCTCTTCGTTCATTTATCATGTGAAGTTGGTGCGGTTGGCTCGAAAAGCTCCGCTACCGGAAACTCTAACGACTGTGCCGCTTATGTACCAGGGTGAGTGCAGCCGTTTTCTTGATCCTTTAGAAGATATTCCGCAACGTGATTTCGCATTCGGTACCGACTTCGAGGGTGAAGTGGGAGTCATCACTGATTTCGTTCCAATGGGAACTACACCTGAAGCGGCGTTAAAAAAAATCAGACTTGTTGTTTTGATCAATGACGTTTCACTTCGCGGATTAATTCCTGAAGAGTTAGCGCAAGGTTTTGGATTTTTCCAAAGTAAACCTGCAAGTGCTTTGAGTCCTCTTGCTTTAACTCCTGATGAATTGGGAACTGCTTGGAAAGATGGACGCGTTCATCTTCCTTTAGAAGTAAAATATAACGGAACAACTTTTGGTACAGCGGAAGCTGGCTATATGCATTTTCATTTTGGTCAGTTGATTGCTCACGCAGCAAGAACTCGGGATTTGGCAGCAGGATCTATTATCGGTAGTGGAACTGTTAGTAATGAGGATCATGCTAAGGGCTCTAGTTGCTTGGCTGAAAAAAGAATGATCGAAACGATTGAACAGGGTGCGCCTAAAACTCCTTTTATGAAGGAAGGCGACACGATCGAGATCACAATGAAAAGTGAAAAGGGCGAAAGTCTTTTTGGTCGGATTTTTCAAAAAGTTAAAAAGGTTCAATGAAGCCGATTATAATTCAAAACAAATTCTCTGCTCAGGGGCCAGCGCTTAGAAAATATTTCGAGCAAAATTTTGCAGTTCATAAAGATATTCGAAATGAACGCTTCGTCTGGGACTATTGGTACGTTAAAGACCAATATCAATTTTTAAGAACTCCGGCGTATCATTATTTTCCACCGGCAATTTATCAAAAATTTCATTCTCAACTAGTTCAGTGGGGCAGGGAAGTT